>CAYMZW010000022.1:3904-31433 GCA_964395005.1 uncultured Rivularia sp. | reverse complement strand
TTACTGGTGGAACGGTCTTCTTGAAGATAAATAAAGCCATCGTCAGCCCATTCCAAGTTGTCGGGGCTACGCAAACCAAAGTCAGGCCCTTCAAATTGTCCCGCACCTGCATCATCCCCATCATAAAGGATGTTCAATTCAGCAGTAATATCACCAGTAGCGATGTTGTTGAAATCAACATCAATCTTGTAAGTAGTACCCCAGTCATCGCTTGGGAACAAACTACCGCGTCCGGTGGAAGCCATTACTGCAACAGTACCGTCTTCAGGATTTGTTGCTACATCTTCAGGACGAGAGAATGCGAAAGCACCTGCATCTTCAGCTAACTTATCTTGTTGAGCTTGAGTAGCAAAACCATCAGCATCGTAACCAAGTTCATCTTGTGAACTAGCAGTACCTGCTTGGCTGGGGTCGTAAATATCAATTTCAACCCAGCTACCATTACGGCTTTCAAAGGTTCCGTTGAATTCTTCAGGTGAGGTTTCGCCGCTATCAGCTTTCCAAGCATAAACCTTACCATTTGCAAGACCGTTGCGCTCTAAGAAGCTGGCATTTGCACTTCTATCTTTTGTACCAACGTACATTAATAGAGGCGCACCACCACGGTCATCACCGATCAGAATTGCAACGTTTTCAGTGTTTCCGGTATCTAACTCAGTTACACTTTCCCAACCAGCACGACCCATCCAAGGTACAGCGTACATGGTGTCAGTTGCAGTATCAACTACAAACTCGGTACCACCGTAGCTTTCTTCGCCGGTAAAGAACATACCATCTTCTAAACCGCGACCGCTACCAAATTGCTGAGCTTCCATGTACTGAGCGGAACATAGACGGTTCAAAGCGCCAAATTCCAAGTCAGATGCTTCGTCTACAACTTCACCTTGACGGTTGATAATTGTATCGTAAGCTAAACCAACATCTTCTAGCTCGCGAGTGGTTTTGTTGATGTCAAAGTAACTTACTCTAGCACCAGTTAAGAATGTTCCGTTTTCTAATTGGTAAGCATAACCTTGAGATGCTCTCAATTCATGGTTAGCTAAAACGCGAACGGTATCATCATCTAAAGCAAAAGCACCTAAACCATCTAAGATTCCGGGAGGTGTGTAAACTTGTGTGCCAGTGTTGAAGCTTTCACCCACTGTGAAAACGGGGTCAACGCTGTAACCAGAACCTTCAACACCCTTCATCTGAGCGGGAGATTCTGTATCAAAACTGTTCTCTGGTGAGAGTTCGTTTACTGTCTCAAGGGAATTTTCTAAGAATGCTAACTGACCACCTTGAACCAAGTTAGCGTCTTCTATGATACCGTCGCGAATGCTGTGAGCTTGAACGTCAAACAAGAATAGATCGCCAGGTTCTTCGCCAAACAAGCTAGAAACATCGGTAATACCGGAAGTTTCCCAATCACCGATATCATCAGGGTCGCCATCAGTTTGACCTTCAGGAACTGCATCGCGATTAATTTGACTGACGCGCAGCAACTCACCAGAAGTGGCATCTAAACGCCAGATGGAAGCTTCTTCTCCAGAAGTTTGACCAAAATTACTGGTGGAACGGTCTTCTTGAAGATAAATAAAGCCATCGTCAGCCCATTCCAAGTTGTCGGGGCTACGCAAACCAAAGTCAGGCCCTTCAAATTGTCCCGCACCTGCATCATCCCCATCATAAAGGATGTTCAATTCAGCAGTAATATCACCAGTAGCGATGTTGTTGAAATCAACATCAATCTTGTAAGTAGTACCCCAGTCATCGCTTGGGAACAAACTACCGCGTCCGGTGGAAGCCATTACTGCAACAGTACCGTCTTCAGGATTTGTTGCTACATCTTCAGGACGAGAGAATGCGAAAGCACCTGCATCTTCAGCTAACTTATCTTGTTGAGCTTGAGTAGCAAAACCATCAGCATCGTAACCAAGTTCATCTTGTGAACTAGCAGTACCTGCTTGGCTGGGGTCGTAAATATCAATTTCAACCCAGCTACCATTACGGCTTTCAAAGGTTCCGTTGAATTCTTCAGGTGAGGTTTCGCCGCTATCAGCTTTCCAAGCATAAACCTTACCATTTGCAAGACCGTTGCGCTCTAAGAAGCTGGCATTTGCACTTCTATCTTTTGTACCAACGTACATTAATAGAGGCGCACCACCACGGTCATCACCGATCAGAATTGCAACGTTTTCAGTGTTTCCGGTATCTAACTCAGTTACACTTTCCCAACCAGCACGACCCATCCAAGGTACAGCGTACATGGTGTCAGTTGCAGTATCAACTACAAACTCGGTACCACCGTAGCTTTCTTCGCCGGTAAAGAACATACCATCTTCTAAACCGCGACCGCTACCAAATTGCTGAGCTTCCATGTACTGAGCGGAACATAGACGGTTCAAAGCGCCAAATTCCAAGTCAGATGCTTCGTCTACAACTTCACCTTGACGGTTGATAATTGTATCGTAAGCTAAACCAACATCTTCTAGCTCGCGAGTGGTTTTGTTGATGTCAAAGTAACTTACTCTAGCACCAGTTAAGAATGTTCCGTTTTCTAATTGGTAAGCATAACCTTGAGATGCTCTCAATTCATGGTTAGCTAAAACGCGAACGGTATCTTCATCTAGAGCATAAGCACCTAAACCATCTAAAATTCCGGGAGGAGTATAAGTTTGGGTACCAGTGTTAAAACTTTCACCTACTGTGAAAACGGGGTCAACATTATAACCATTGAGACCTTCCATCTGAGCGGGAGAGTCTGTATCAAAGGTATTTTCCGCCGAGACTTCATTGATTGTTTCAAGGGGATTTTCCAGGAATGCGAGTTGACCACCTTGAACCAAATTTGCATCAGCGATTACACCATCTGTTAAACTGTGAGCTTGAACATCAAAGATGAACAAGTTACCTGGTTCTTCGTCAAACAAGCTGGAAACATCAGTGATACCAGAAGTTTCCCAATCACCGATGTCAGTGGGGTCGCTGTCGGTTTGACCATCAGGAACTGCATTACGGTCAACTTGACCAACACGAGTTAATTCACCAGAATCTGGATCTAAACGCCAGATGGAAGCTTCTTCTCCAGAAGTTTGACCAAAATCACTAATTGAGCGGTCTTCTTGGAGATAGATAGAACCATCTTTAGCCCACTCTAAGTTGTCGGGGCTACGTAGACCAAAATCAGGCCCTGCAAATTGACCAGCACCTGCATCATCCCCATCGTAAAGAATGTCAAGTTTAGCAGTGATATTACCTGCATCGATGTCATTGAAATCAACATCAATCTTGTAGGTAGTACCCCATTCATCTGAAGGAAACAAGCTAGAGCGTCCGGTGGAAGCCATTACTGCAACAGTTCCATCTTCGGGATTTGTTGCTACGTCTTCAGGACGAGAGAAGGTGAATGCTCCTGCATCTTCAGCTAACTTATCTTGCTGAGCTTGAGTAGCAAAACCATCAGCATCGTAACCAAGTTCATCTTGGATGCTATCGTTATCATCCGTATCGGAATCTACAGCAGTACCTGCTAGATCGGGACGGTAGAAGTCGATTTCAACCCAAGTACCAGTACGGCTTTCAAAAGTTCCATTGAACTCTTCAGGTGAGGTTTCGCCGCTATCAGCTTTCCAAGCGTAAACTTTACCATTTGCAAGACCGTTGCGCTCTAAGAAGCTAGCATCTTCACTTCTATCTTTGGTACCAACGTACATTAATAGAGGAGCGCCACCGCGATCGTCACCGATAAGAATTGCAACTTTCTCGGTATCACCTGTATCTAACTCAGTAACGCTTTCCCAAGCAGCACGACCCATCCAGGGTACTGCGTACATGGTGTTAGTTGCAGTATCAACTACAAATTCAGTACCACCACCAGCTTCTTCTCCGGTGAAGAACATACCATCTTCTAACCCAATACCATTACCAAATTGGTGCATACCAATGTATTGAGCCGAACATAGACGATTTAAACCATCAAATTCAAGGTCAGAAGCTTCGTCTACAACTTCACCTTGACGATTAATAATTGTGTCATAAGCCAAACCCGCACCAACTACCTGACGACTTTCCTTGTCGATATCAAAGTAGCTGACACGAGCGCCAGTTAAGGAGGTTCCATTTTTCAAATTGTAAGCGTAACCTTGAGATGCTCTCAATTCATGGTTAGCTAAAATACGAACTGTATCATCAGCAAGTTCGTAAGCACCCAATCCATCAAGAATTCCTGGTGGGGTGTAGGTATTAATAGTTTCACCAATAGTTACTATTGGGTCAACCCCATAACCATTAAGACCTTTTAGTTGAGCCTGTTCGTTGGTGTCGAATGGAGTATTAGCCATAAAAATTAACTCGATTCTCCTCTCTAGTTAAATTTGCTATCGCTGTTAATTGAAGCAATAGAAGTAGTTTAAAATGAGCTTTTTTAGCTACTCCTAAAGTATTTCCAGGTTACGCAAACAGTTGCAATTGGAGCATATCAGGAAGGTTTAATAACTGAAAATATACTAAATCACTATTTAGATTTGTTTAATTATTAGGTTAAGAAGTTATTAGTTTGGTTAAATTAAAGAGTCATAGATATTATTTATAACTATCAAAAAATATGCATATTTTTATGATAAATAATAAAACCATGAAGGTAATTAATATTTTTTAATATGTTAATTTTATTTACTTTTATAGCGGTTTTCGCTTCGATGAAATACAAATGAACCTCACCCCCTTCCCCTCTCCTTATTAAAGAGAGGGGTGGAAGGATAATTAACAGATTATTAATTGCTAAGTGTTAACAGTTAAGCAATATTTTCAATCTTGATAACAATATCGTTGAAATCTTTGTCACCACCATTGGGTAAATCTTCAAAGCCAAAGGTGTCGCTATTCAACAATTTGATGTGGTCAAAGTTGTCACCATTGCTATTAGCACCTATATAAGAAAAGTAAACTTCTGCTTCACCGTTGAGTGCTTCAGTTAAAGTACCATCAGCAATAATTAAAGGAACTACTATAGAACCTGCATCAAATTCAATGCTTCCGCTTTCTGTATTATCGTCGCTGGTGGAAAATACTTGAGAAACCAAGTTGCTTAAAGCAGTTTCCATGTAACCTGCTTCGCCAACTGCTATGCCGTCAACGGTACCAGTAATATCATCAACTGCATAGAAGTAAACTTCGTTATTGAAATCTGCTTCTCTACTAATAGTGAAGTCTACCGTTACTGTTGCTTGATTATCAAAACCGCGCAAATCGATCAGTTCTACTGTAGTTCCATCAATATCTGTAGTAAAGATTCCATTTTCTCCAGATGCTTTGAGAGAAGCAATTTCGTAAAGTGTGGTGGTTTGACTTTCTTCGTTAGCAACAGCCAACATTGGTTCACCGTTGGGACTGTCTTCCGCAGCGATAAACTGCAAACCTTCGGGAGCGATATCTCCTTCGGTACGAATATATTGATTAAATTTTGGTGCGGTTGGGTTGCTGAGTTCGTAAACTAATACGCCACCACCAGCACGCTCTAAACCAACGAATGCGTAGGGTTTTCCATCGATCGTTCCTACGGTAACAGATTCGGGTTCCGCACCTTTATCATCGGAACGTTCGTCAAACTCTTCTGCTATTCCATCGTTAGCATTGAAAAGTTCGGGAGTTTGAGATTCCAGAATTCTGGCGATTTGATCTCCACTATCAAAGACTTGGTTGCCAAATTCATCCCAAATCGAGAAAGAGCGACCACCATAACTGAAGATTTGGTCAACATCGCCATCTTCATCAGTATCGCCCATTTCTGTAGTAGAATTGAGCCGACCGAGATTTTCATCTGCTTGTAAAATAGCAGCATTAGGGTAAGCAGTGGAATCAAGTAGTAAATCTTTGACTCGTACTTCTTCGCTGAAACCATCGTAATCGCGAGCATCCCCTTCGTTAGCAGTGATGTAGTAAGTCTTACCATCTACTTCAAAGCTATCGATTGCATCTGGCTGATACATTCCCAAGATGGGATGATTCTTGATATTAATTCCTTCGTCTTCGTTACTAGCGTCGAGTTGATTTCCTCCATCAAATTCGATAATTCCCAACACGACGGGTGTGGGATTCGGATTTACTGGAACTGTTCCGTCAACAGGAATATCTTCGTCAAGTAAACCAAAGTCATTATCATTAAGAACAGCCAAACGACCATCATCTAATAAAGCCAAACCTTCAGGTTTATCACCAGCTTGATAACCAATAGAAGGTAAGTTAGTAACTTTAGTCTTGTTAACAGCATTTACACCAAGCGCTGCTAAGTCATCAGCACTAAACTGTTCTAATGTCGCACGAGAAACACTTACACCATCAAAAATATTTGCAAAGAAAGGATTATCAGATACATCCTCTGAAAAGAGATTAGATAACAGAAATTCTAAACCAGAAGTATCTATTGTTTCTCCTGGTTCTACAGTCATCAAAGCAGCAACAGCTTGAGTAAATTCTAAGCTATCGTCTACAGGCACACTACCACTGATAGAGCCATCTTGATTAACAGAAGTAAAAATATCTTCCGGAAGAGAATTAGTAATTAAACCCAAAACTAATTGTGATTCGCTGGAAAAACCGAAGTTTAGAACGTTGTTTCCATCATCGGTTTGTAACTGTAAATTTAAGTCAAATTCTGCTCCTGATGCAGAACTATTAACATTTACAAAATACGAATTCAACAGGTTAGTTGCACCTTGCAAATTTGTATCAAAAATGAATTTATTTGCATCTGCACCAACTTCTGAATCCCGCTCGATCACGTAAAATTTACCGTCTCCGGCGTAAATTGCGTCACCAATTTTGTCAACTCTACCACCAGGACGAACTCCTGCGGCTGGATCTTCGAGTAAGTAAGCATACTCAGCGACTGGTTCACCTGATGTAGGGTCGATACCTAAAACGCGAATGATATCAGAAGCATTAGAAGTTGCTCTGTCCGGGTTAGCCAAAGGAGTTTGAATGAACGCATAGAGAATACTTTCATCAGTATCCAAAGCTACAGCTTCAAAACCACGGTTAGGACGGCGGCTAGAATATTCTGCTGGTAAAGTTTCTGTACCAAAAGTTCCTGCCGCTGCACCGGCTAAATCGCCCGTACCTTCTGCGACAAAGCGGTTAATTAATTTACCAGTAGCATCAAAATTGTAAATAGCCGGACGATACTCATCAACCATCCAGTAGTTACCGTTAGGAGCAATTACTACACCTTCTAAGTCAGCACCGAATTCGTCATAACCGAGTTCGTTACCAAATAAATCTACAGGTTCTTCATCAACTCCAGGAATATTTGGACGACCTGTAATAGGAGTTGTACCGTCTTCTCTGGTTAGTAAAACTTCAGATAGATTTTCAATTACACCAGTACTTTCGTTAAGTTCAAACTTGACAACTCGCGCTTGATAGTCAGGTAAAGCAAAAGGTCTTTCGTTACCACCATCACCATCTACATCAGCGGAATTACCGTTTGGCCCTCTATCGGGAACGGTAACAAATTTTAAATTACCGTTATTAGCTGTACCTTCATAAAAAAGACCGGACAAACCACCAAGCAAGATATCTTGTCCTGCTGTTGTTTGAGTAGAATCTTCTGGATTTTCTGTAGCAGTTGTACCGAGTACGGGTAAGCTGGGAAATTCGTATTGGGTAAGGGTTGGTTGACCTCTGCTGTGATCTTTATAACCTAGAGGTAAAACATCTTTTACAGTTGCAGATTCAATATCAACAACAGCAACAGCATTATTTTCTTGAAGAGTGACAAATGCAGTTAAACCATCGGGAGAAACTGCGATATATTCTGGTTCTAAATCTTGAGCAACAGTTGCATTTGGCCCATAAATCCGGACTCCTTTCTCAATCAACTCTTGCTTGCGGTCGTTGAAAGCCGTAAAACCCGCAGTTGTAACTGTAGCGTTAGCAACACCGGCAGAAATATCAACGATGCTGATAGAACCATTCGGATCTACAGTGTAATCATCATTTGGTTCACCTTCGTTAGCTACGATTACCTTGGTACCATCGGGGGTAAAGGTGAGCATATCGGGAAGCGCACCAACCGTAACAGAAGCTTGAATTTCCCCGTCAGCATTGTAAAATTCAACAACACCGTTATCTTGTGCGGTATCTGCTTCAACAGCTACAGCAACAATACCGTTATTAACTGCAACACTATTAGAACCACCACCTGAAATTTCAATATCTTTAACTTTGGTGGGGTTAGCTGGGTCGCTAATATCAATAATTTCAACAGTATCACCAGTAGTTACAAACAACCGCTGAGTAATTGGGTCATGTGCAACAATTTCGGCACCATCTTCACTAGTAAAAGTACTGATTTTATTTAAATCAATTTTATCCATGTT
Source organism: uncultured Rivularia sp. (assembly GCA_964395005.1). GTDB lineage: Bacteria > Cyanobacteriota > Cyanobacteriia > Cyanobacteriales > Nostocaceae > Rivularia. Next base: position 23,073 of record CAYMZW010000022.1, on the reverse strand, counting down.
TAGCTATCACCTAAAAAGAAAGAACGAATGAATGTGCTGTGCTAGAGAAGTTATCATCATCAGCAGAGCAAGCCAAGGTACGGAAGTTACCGTAATAAAAAAAATATAATTATTTAATATAGTTTTTTTAAAGCACTACAAATGGATTTGTAAAGATTGCAGCGATCGCCGAGTGAATAAAGAAGAGGAAGAGGAGGTAGATAATTTAAAAAATCAATAAAAAACACCTGAAAACCAAATGATTTCCAGGTGCAAACATTAATTCGTTATTAACCGTTAACTGATAACTGTTAACTGTTAACTGTTAACTGATTAAGCGATGCTGTTAATTCTAATTTCGATATCGTTGAAATCTTCGTCACCACCGTTAGGTAAATCTTCAAAACCGAAGGTGTTCTCATCAATTAATCTGATGTGATCGAAGCTACCGTTATCTGTGTTAGCACCCAAGTATGGGAAGTAAATTTCCGCATCACCGCTTAGTGCTTCAGCTAAAGTACCGTCAGCAATGATTAAAGGAACTACTACAGATCCAGCATTAAATTGAGCGTCTGCGGTTACTGTATTACCGTCGCTGGTGGAGAATACTGGAGAAATTATGTTGCCTAAAGCAGCTTCGATGTAATCTTCTTCGCCAACTTCGATACTGCCAATATTACCGTTAATATTATCAACTTCGTAGAAGTAAACTTCATTGTCGAAGTCAGCTTCTCTGCTGATAGTGTAATTGATTGTTGCTTGTCCGGTAAAACCAGTTAAATCGATTGATTCGACTGTAGTTCCATCTGCAAGAGTTGTAGCTGCAATTTCAATTTCTTCTACGAAACCTTCTAATACAGTATCTTCGCGGAAATCAAGATTTTGAATCCGCATATCTTGTGCTGGTGCAACGTCTTCTTCGCTGAAGGGATTTTCTTCGGAGAAGTTTGCAGCTAAAAATTCAGCTAAAGCATCTTGTTCGGAACCGTCTTCAGCGAAAGTTGCATCACCAGTACGTGCAGCATCTTCAGCTTGATTTAAATCAACCCGGTTTGCGCTTTCTCCTTGTGGGAAGGGATAATCATCACCACCACCAGCAAGGAATCCCAAGGTAACAACACGGAAGGTACGGCTTGCATCACCTAGCAATTCACCGTCTTGAGCAATTGCATCGATTACTTCACCATCTTCATCAACAACGGCTAAAGATTGTACTCTATCTCCTGCGGGTAAGTCGTCGTCGAAGCTGAACTTTAAACCGCTAACTTGTGGGAAACGTCCTGGTGTTGCACCGTCTTCGCTTTGAGATACACCATGCTCGATGATAGCTAATAGTTCTTCAGCAGTTGCGGTTAATAAAGTTAAGCCGTTGTTGAAACGAAGAGCGTTTTGGATATCAACCTGAGAAATACCACCTTCGGGTTTACCTGCTAACTCATTTTCTTCAGGAGGTAAGAATTCGGGTTCGGTTGCTCCCGCAGGAGTTACGACTCTACCGATGTTGTCGCGGATACCACCACCGTTTTTGATGGAGATTACAACATCCTCATCAAATTCTTTCGCGATCGCTAAGTTAGCATCGGCTGTTAAATTACCCAAGTTAGTTTCTTGAGTACGAACATCGGCTCTAGTTCCGTTGAGGAATGTATCGGTAACACCGAAGAAGTTACCTTCTAAATCAGCAATTACTTGTTCCAAAGCATCGGTAATTGCCACGATTTCGGGGTCGGGAGTACCGTTAACTGCTTCAACACCTGCATCGTCTGTAGCGTAAGCACCGCTGACTGCGGGGTCGATGCTATCGGTAATAATTTCGCCGTTTGCATCAAAGTCAACTACCAAACGACCAACGTATCTGTAGTTACCGTCAGTATTTACAACTGCAACTGGCTTACCGTCAGCATCGGTTTTCAGGATGGGATAAGCACCTTGAGAAGAATCCCCATCACGTAAAGTATCAGTGGAATCACTTAGGAGAGTGTTGGAACCACCAGCCATGATGATATCTACATTTGTGAGCAAACCAGCCAATTCTTCTTCGATGGCTATCTGCTGCATATGAGATATCAAGACAACTTTATTGAGGTCTGGATTGTCTGCTAGTAGCGCATCAACTGAAGTTTGAATTTCAGCCGCTAAAGCTGCGATATCTTCTGGATTTTCCGGTGAAATTGTCACATCACCAGGGGAAGCAATGCTAGCTAAAGTAGGAGTAGTTGCACCTACTACACCGATTTTTTCACCGTTAACTGTAACAATAGCGCTTTTAGCAATTTGACCGGGAATTGTACTAGCTTCTTGTCCGTCGGCAGCTACTAAAGGAGCTAAATTCTCATCGGTGCTGACATCAAGGTTGGCACTGAGGTATGGGAAATTTGCACCTGGATAATCACCATCGGGAGCAATTACGCTAGCGATAAATTCGGTACCCAAGTCAAATTCGTGGTTTCCTAAAGCAATTGCTTGGAATCCCAGTTCGTTTTGAATGATTATATCGGAACGTCCTCTACCTTCTTCACCCAATAAAGGAGCTAAGGATTCGTCAGCAGAAGCATCTAAGAAGATACCGGGAATATAAGCATCACCGGAAGACAGAAGCAAAGTATTTTCATAATCTGCATTTCCATCACTATCTGCATCTTCATCTTTCAAAGCATTAAGAACTGCTGAGAAGTTTGGTGCGTCTTCTAGTGCGGGAATTCCTGCTTCTTGGTCTGCTGCGTGGAGAAGTTGTAAGGTGAAATTACTTTCTTCTTCCTCAATATCGGCAGTATTAAGATTACCGTCGGTGAATTGTAAAATTTCAACATTGGTGAGTGTATCATTACCAACCTTGATTTGATTACCCATTCTTGCGATCGCAAAATCAGCTTGGTTTCCAGCATAGATAACGGTGTCTTCACCTTCTCCACCGTCTATTTGGTTATTACCTTGACCGCTGGTAATATTATCGTCACCTGCTCCAGCATTAACAATATCATTACCTGCACCGGGGTCAATTGTGTCGTTACCATCTCCGGTATCAATGAAATCGTTTTTGTCGGTACCAGCTGAGGTGTCATCACCGTCTGTACCGGAAACTGTATTCTCGGAAATCTCGTAAAGTGTGGTGGTATTGCTTTCTTCGTTCGCAACAGCCAACATTGGTTTCCCGTTGGGGCTATCAGAAGCGGGAATGAATGCCAATCCTTCGGGTGCAATATCGCCTTCGGTAGTAATGTATTGTTGAAATTCAGGTGCTGTGGGGTCGCTCAGATCGTAAACTAACACACCACCAGTACGCTCTAAACCAATGAATCCGTAAGGTTTTCCGTCTACCATTCCCACGGTTACAGCTTCGGGTTCGGCTCCTTTATCATCGGAACGCTCGTCAAACTCATCGGTATCACCGTCGTTAGCATTGAAGAGTTCGGGAACCTGCTCTGCTGTAATTCGAGCAATAGCGTCACCGCTATCAAATACTAAATTACCTTCACTATCCCATATAGAAAACGAGCGAGCGCCGAAAGAATAAAGTTCTTCAAATTCAGGATCGTCGTCAGTATTACCAAGGGTATTAGTAATTTTCAAACGACCAAGATTTTCATCTTGTTTTAACTCTTGAGCGTTGGGGAAAACATCTGGATCGAGAACTATCTCGTCATCCCCAATTCGTGCTTCTTCGTTAAAAATGCTTCCTTCTTCTGTAAGTACATTACCGTCTTCGTCTTCGATATCTCCATCGGGACGGATGCGGGCATCACCTTCGTTTGCAGTAATGTAATAAGTATTACCGTCTACCTCGAAGCTATCAATTGAATCGGGCTGGTACATCCCAAAGACGGGCCAGTTTTGGATATTGATTCCATCGTCTCTATTGCTCGCGTCAATACCGTTTCCTTCAACGCTATAGTCTTTGAAACCCAGAGGTTTAACTGCTTCTACAGTAGTCGTCGCAATATCAAGAACCGCAACAGCATTGTTTTCCTGTAAAGTTACAAACGCTTTGGTTCCGTCGGGAGAAACTGCAATATATTCTGGTTCTAAATCTTCAGCTACTGTTGCATCAGTTCCGTCTGCTCTTTGACCAAAGATTCTTACACCGTCTGCTCTTAAGGTTTCTAAATCATCGTTAAACTCAGTGAAATCAGCAGTAGCAACGGTAGCACTAGCAACACCACCAGAAATATCAATAATGCTAATTGAACCTTCTGGATCTACGGTGTAATCATCATTTGGTTCACCTTCATTAGCTACGATTACCTTTGTACCGTCGGGGGTAAAGGTAAGCATATCGGGAAGCGCACCGACTGTAACAGAATTTAGGAATTCACCGTTAGTGTTGTAGAAAGCAACTACACCATTATCTTGTGCGGTATCGGCTTCAACTGCTATAGCAACAATACCGTCCTTAACTGCAACGCTATTAGAACCACCGAAGGTCGCACCATCGATAGAAGTTACATCGATTTCACCAAATCGAGTAGGGTTAGCTGGGTCGCTAATATTAATAATTTCAACGGTGTCCCCAGTAGTTACAAATAAGCGCTGAGTTGTTGAGTCATAAGCAACGATTTCTGCACCATCTTCACTGGTATAGGTACCAATTTGACTTAGATTAATTTGATCCATGTTCTCTTGAGGAAATGACAAACTTGCAACTAACGGATCGTGATCGCTAGCTTTTTGCGGAGTATCGGCAAACTCTGAGTTGACCTGTACGATATCAAACTCAGCTGTATCTGCTAAGTTATCACTAACTAAAATATGATCCAAGGATTGTGAGTTACCTTGAAAGATAAAACTGTAACGTTCGTTTTCTGGAACAGTCTCTGTCAAGTTTGTCAAGTTTTCTGCCAAGGTTTCTACGGGAGAGACAAATTCAAATTCGTTTAAATCTCCGAGTACAACAACATTGGCATTTGCATCTGCACTCAAAATTTCATCGACGTAACCTTTAACAGCATTAGCTTGTGCTTGACGCTCGTCAAGGCTACCGTTAACAGTTACATCTTCTTGTCGCTCTTCAAAAGGTTGCTCTACACCCAAAATCGGAGCGCTACCACCTTTAGAAGAAAAATGATTGTTAACAACCGTTACTTCTTCACCGTTGAAAGTGAATTTGGCAACTAACGGTAAGCGGCTACCGTCAAACCCATCATCTTCAATTGTTTCAACCGAATTTTCTACTAAATCAACGCGATCGGGATTATAAAGGAAAGCGGTACGAATATTTCCACCAGGTTGACCACCACTGGTATCATCGCCAATGAAAGTATTATCAATAACGCTGTATGTTGGGCCACCAGCTGCTTCAATTGCATCAGCTAACTGCTGTAAAGTTTCTGCTGCGGAAGTTACATTTGTATCATCCGAACCGTCATTATCCTGAATTTCTTGCAAACCAATAACGTCAGGAGCGTTTAAATTATTGACAACTTGGGATGCGATCGCGCTAAATCTTCCGTTGGCTACATCTTCATCCCCATCATTATCATTGGGATCTAAATTCAAAACGTTGTAGCTAGCAACTGTCAGTTTATCTGCATCACCTTCGATAGTTGTGGTTTCTGCTTCAAGAGTAGATTCAGTTACATTTGCACTAAAGTCTTCTGTCGGGTAAATCTCGAAATTACCAAAACCGTAACCAACAACCCCGGTAACATCTCCTAATCTTGTACCAACGTTAACCTCGGGTAAATCAAAATCTAAAATTCCCGAATCTTCGTCAATTTGGACTTTTTCGGGGTTAAAATCATCGGGGCTGATATTAAGCGTACCTCTTTCGCTAATTCCAGTCGCACCCGCACCGTTATCTACAACGGTGAAAATTTCCCCAAATCTATTGGTAGGAGCAATAGCTACTGCATCTTGAGCAGTTACCAGCATTCCTTCTAGAGATTCAAAGAAATCTATACCGTTTGTATCTGGATCGAAACTACTAAAAGCATCATCATCAATATTTTCGGTGGGAGGTACTCTACCACCTTCACCAATAACTACTGGTGTGGGAAAAATCTGAGTGCTAACTTCTGGAATAGTAACGGTAGCATCGCTAATTTGAGTAGTAGAAAGATTTCCTGTATCCGCACCACCGGGAAAAAACTCGCTAACCGTACCGCTAACTTCTGCAAAGTTACCAACGGTGACTGTAGGGGCAGAATTAGTGAAAACGAAAATTGCGTCGGAGGTTGCATTATCTCCATCTCCTGCTGCGTCTTGGAGATAAAAACCATTGCTATCGACTGCGGTAACAACACCTGTAGTATTTACAGATTCACCCAGAAGCGGTGAAGTATGAGCAGCACCTTGGATTTCGTAAATAGGTGTGAAAGTTATATTTCTACCAACAGCAATAGGGTTGATAGAGCCGAAGGTGTCAGTACCAGCCGTTGGGTCGGTATCAAAAATTGCTGGTGTTACGTCGTTTCCATTAACATCAAAAACTTCGCCGGTGTCTGGATCGTTGATAGCATACAGACTGCCTACACTCGCATCACGGAAGATAAGTCTGGGTTCGTCACCAGTAAAGGAAAAGTCCGTTCCTCCAAAATCTGTCCCATACAAGAATGTCTCATCACTTACGTTATCAGGTACGCCAATCGCATCAAAAATGTTTACAAAGGTTGATAGGTTATCTACAACCCCATCATCATCAGTATCTATGTCATCACCAACAGCCCCAGTGAATTCAGACACAAGAGCTACTGTAAATGAAGGATTCTCTAAATCAGGAATACTCACAGTTAGCAAACCATTGGCATCGAAAGTTCCTGAAACTGTTGCAACACTATCTACAGTTCCTTGGTTGCTGCTACCGTCGCTCTCAATAGTGATAATCGCACCATCGAAGGAATTACCTGGTGTTCCACTAAGCTCAAACGTTACGTTAGTCGGATCGCTACCTGTTGGATTAGGTTGGAATTCACTGATTAAAGTAGTCACGTTTAAAAACTCCTGGTGTATTAAAAATCTCGAAGCAATTCGGAAAATCTAAAATCTAACAATTTTCACTTGAGTGAAAATAGAATTTAGATTAGTAACCATTATCCAAATCCTCTAGAATAGTCTTTAAATAATCCAGCTAAAAAACATCCAAAAACCGCCTATCAAAATAGTTCCTAACTCATCAGAATCATTTTGATTCAATGGAGGTTATTTTGACTTAACTTCCTAGAAAATTTTCTTACAACTGTTGGAAACTTCAATGCACCCAATTTTTATCGCCATCAGCATCTCATAATCGATCGAAGCTGGTATCTATCTTACGGTTAAAATTCACTTATGCTCAGTGCTTTTACTTATCTAAAGTATAAGACTTAGCATTCTTTTTTACATTTTGCTGCAATTTATTAAGATCGGTAAAATCTTGTTTATAACAAGTCCGCATGGAACCCATCCAGATGTATGAGTCATAGTATTTGTTTGCTAATTAACAAATTAAACTATTTATCTCTAATTCAATTTTTCTCCTTAGAGTTTTATGGAATTTTAAAAATATGCTCATTTTTATTAATTTGCTTCAAAATTCTATAAGAATTATATTAAATAATGAATAAACGAAGATTAATGTTTGTTTAAGATAATTTTGATTTGAATATTCAAAATTGAGCTTGCCTTAAAAAAAATCTTTACGAAAAGATTAATCATTAGAAAATTTTGTTAATGTTTTCATTCACATAAATGTTAAGAAGTATTTGTAATTATAGTTTCGTAGCAGAAATGCTTTGCCATAATAAACTATTTTAAGTAATTATATTCTAGGACATAATCACTTACTTTTTTTGTCTGGAAAAGTTGTATTTTGGAAACAATAGTTCCGCAGGCATAAAGCAAATCAAAAAATGACCTTTAAAGCACATAATTATATTTTAAAAAAAATGATAACATTGATGCTTGACATAACAGTATTAAGATTTAAACAAGTATATATAATTTTTTGATAAAGTAGTTGCGAAAATTTTGATTTACTGCTGTGAAGTATTATGTTTTAGAACTTACGCAATAATAACGGTTAGTTCTTTTTATAAGCATCGAAAACCCGCCAATTCCTTTTTAAATTCGAGGGCCGCAGCGTAAATTAAGTGTTTTTTGAGCTACAGTTTGATAGCAATTAATTCGATAAAAAATTTTGTTTTTTTCAGATACTATAAAGTATAAAGAAATCTTATTTTTTTAAGGTGATATTACAAAATTAGGGAACAAATTTATTGCTGATTTATGTAGAGCCAATTAACGAAGAAGTCTGTTAGTATCAAAATCGTTTAAGACTAATTCAAGACAGTATTTATATTGTTCGTGGATTTGTATTATAAGTTGCTTTTTTTAAGCAGTTCGGAATTAACGCAAACGAGAAAAATTCTATAGTTAATAAATTAAATAGTTTTAAAGTTGAACTGAGATAATTTCTGTCATGCAGTCAACAATAAAATCTACTTCCGTTTACAAATGCCGATTGAAATGAACTTGCATCTATATGCATTTTACTTCCAAAACGGTTAATCTTATGCTGTCGATTGTACAAAGTATCAACATTATTTATATATATATTTGTGGATATAACAATGGAAACTTTAAGCAATATCGAAGAATTAGATATTCAAAAATATGTTCAAGTAATAAAACGTCGTTGGTTGCCAGCTTTAGGAGTTTTCGCGCTGACGGTAACAGCAGCAACATTGTATGCTTTATCGCGCAAACCCACTTATACAGCGGAGGGTAGCGTAATGATAAAGAGCGATCGCACTTCTTCTTTAACTGGATTATCGGATGAAAGGGGACGCTTGGAAGCTTTAACTCAAAATAATAATCCTTTGGATACTCAAGCACGGATTGTGACATCAAATCCCGTAATTGAGAAAACAATTAAAGCTCTGAATCTTAAAGATGAAGAGGGTGAGCTTTTATCGATTCCAACTTTAGCCGCTCAATTAAATGTAGAAGGAATTAAAGGTAGCGATGTTTTACTAGTTTCTTATACCGATGGAGATCCAGAAAAAGCAGCCAAGATTGTTAATACAGTTATCAAAAATTATATTCAGCAAAACGTTGCAGCAAACCAAAAAGAAGCGCAAACTGCAAGCAAATTTCTTGCAGAGCAATTACCAAATGCGGAAAAATCGGTAAGACAAGCAGAATTAGAATTACGACAGTTTAAAGAAAAGCATCGAATTGTGGCTTTACAAGCAGAAGCAGGTGCAGCAGTTGAGACAATTAATAAGTTAGAAGAACAAATATCTCAAACACAAGCTCAACTCGCTCATGTAACCGCACGTTTGGCAAATCTACGCGCTCAAGCTCAAGTGGAGCCGCAAAAAGCTGTTATGTCAGCACAGTTGAGTCAAACACCAGGGATACAGAAAGTACTAGCTCAACTCCAAGAAGCGCAAAGTACTTTAGCTTTAGAAAAAACTCGTTTTCAACCAAACCATCCGACTATAGTTAGTTTGTCAGAAAGAGTTGCGGCTCTTAAAAATTTGCTCAACCAAAGAAAAAATCAAATTGCCGGTAGCAACCAAGAAATTGAACAAAAAAATTTACAGCTAGGAGAATTACGACAAAATTTAATTGCACAAATAACTCAAGCGGAAGCCGAAGAAGATGGATTAAAGCAACAAATTGCCACACTATCCAACACATTTTATGCATATAGACAGCGGGCTGATTCTCTACCGCAGTTAGAACAAACCCAGCGCGAATTAGAACGCAAACTTCAAGCAGCACAATCAACCTACCAAACGCTGTTGACTAAAGTTCAAGAAATTAACGTTGCAGAAAATCAGAAGATTCCCAATGCACGAATTATTTCCGCAGCTTTAGTACCAGATTATCCCCAAGGGCCGCGCAAAATTTTATTTATTATCGGTGGAGGTGCTGCTGGTGTTTTGCTAGGGATAATCACAGGCTTCGGTTTAGACTTAATTGATCGTTCTGTTAAGACTGTTAAAGAAGCTAAAGAAGTTTTGAAATATACATTACTTGGGGTAATTCCAGCATCGGGTAAGCATCACAAAAATCATTCTTCCATTGCAGGTGCGAACAGAGTTGTACCTCGGCTGATTGAGAGAGACATTCCTTATTTTCCCGTGGGCAATGCTTATCAAATATTACAAGCCAACTTGAAATTCCTCTGTTCCGATACCCAATTGAAAAGTATTGTGGTGACAAGTTCTGTTGCTAAGGAAGGAAAATCGGAAGTAGCAGCAAACTTAGCATTGGTAATGGCTAGTGTGGGAAGACGAGTATTACTTGTAGATGCAGATATGCGTCATCCTATTCAGCATCATACTTGGGGACTTACGAATGTATTGGGTTTAAGTAATGTGATTATTGACAGAGTGAATATTGATGGTGCCGTGCAAGAAGTAGCGCCTAATTTAGATGTACTTTGTTCTGGTGTTATACCTCCGAATCCTATGGCTTTACTAGATTCTCAGAGGATGGCAAAGTTGACAAATATCTTTAAACAGAAATACGATTTCGTCATTTTTGATACTCCTGCTGTAGTAGGAACTGCTGATGCAGCAATATTGAACGAGCATACAGACGGTATTTTGCTGGTTGTACGCCCTGGTGTTGTTGATTCAGACAGTGCAAATGCAGCTAAGGATTATTTAACTCAGTCAAATCAGAAAGTTTTAGGGATAGTTATCAATGGTGTGGATTTGAAAAGCGAACCTAAGAGCCATTTGTATTACACCAAGGAAGCGATTGATTCAGCTACAAGCCAAAACGAGTTTTCACCAATCAAAGAAACCATATTCAATAAAACCAAAAAGAATAAAATTTATCAATCAAATCAAGGTAAAAAATGAAAACAACTTGTTTAATTAATAACTATAATTATGCGGATTATCTGGCAGAGGCTATTAATAGCGCTGTGAATCAAACGGTGAAATTTGATGAAATTATTATTGTTGATGATGCATCTACAGATAACTCGGCAGAAATCATTACTAAATTTGTTGAAGAAGCAAACATAAAATCTGTATTGAAACAGAAAAATCAAGGACAATTATCTTCATTTAACGAAGGATTTTTGACTGCAACTGGGGACATTATATTTTTTCTGGATGCAGATGATATGTACAAATGCGAATATTTAGAAAATGCCTTGAAGTTTTATCAACGCTATCAAGAATGCGATTTTCTATTTTGTGGATATGAAAAATTTGGAGTAGAAGCAGGAATATTTCAAGAATATGACTTTGATAGAGATAATGGTTATTCGGTACTTAAAACTTTATGTTTAGGTGAATGGATTGGCTCTATTACTTCTACAATATCAATGCGTAAAGAAATACTTAACAAAATTTTGCCGATTCCATTTCCATATATAGAAGATTGGCGAGTTCGAGCAGATGATTGTTTGGTATGGGGTTCTTCTTTAGTAGGAGCAAAAAAGTTTTATATATCTCAACCTTCTGTTATGTATAGAATACATAAAAATAATAACTTTCACAATGATAAATATTTAGGTATTAATATTAGTTTTGAATATAGGAGATTTTTCAAAAAATCGGCATTATTTAACTATATTATGCAAAAAAATAGTTTGAGCTTACCGCTATTTTTAGCTTATACATCTTTACAAGAGTTAAAAACTATTCCTTGCCCTACAAAGAAAGATTTTGCACTGTATTTGAAAATTATCTTTAATTTAGAGTCTAATATCTATTGGAAATTGAAAGGAGTTTTTTTGTTATTTATCTACTTCTTAAAAGTATCAATGGCTGGAAAATTAATAACCTGACAGATATTTATCTTAATTTCGCTTGCAGCGGAATGTGGGTTAAAAAAAACCTTTCTATAGCGCGAAGAGCGCGGAGGAAGAAGGAAAGAGAGAAAATAGAAATAATTCTCGTAAAAATGGAAACGATTAACTGATAACTGTTTACTGCTCACTGGTAACTGTCTTTTAATGCTCAAAAAACTAACATTTCAAAATCTATCACAATTAAAATCCCACACCAAGCTGCGTAAACTTGTGGGTAATACAGGATGGTTATTTGCTGACAGAATTCTGCGGATGGGTGCGGGTTTGTATGTCGGTGTTTGGGTGGCTCGCTATTTAGGAACTGAACAATATGGTTTGTTTAATTATGCAATGGCATTTGTGAGTTTATTTACGCCGATTTTTACATTGGGTTTAGATGATGTAGTGGTGCGTCAATTAGTACGAGAATCATCGAATAAACAAGAAATTTTAGGAACCACTTTTGGTTTAAAACTGATAGGTGGCATTGTTTCGGTTTTATTAGCTGTAGGCAGTTTAATCTTATTAAAAGAAGAAAATACACTCACTATATGGCTGGTAGCAATATTAGCCTTAATAGGAATTTTCCGAACTGCGGATACTGTAGAATTGTGGTTTCAGTCTCAGGTACAGTCTAAATATACTGTAATTGCCAAAAATATTGCTTATCTGCTCAGTACTTTATTCAAAGTAGGATTAATTTTAACCAAAGCACCATTATTAGCATTCGCTTGGGCTACTTTAGCAGAAATTGTCTTGGGTGCAATTGGTTTGATTGGTATTTATCAAGTTAAAGGATTTTTCAAATTATCGAATTTGAAGTTTAGTTTTGCAACAGCAAAAAGCCTGCTAAAAGAAAGTTTCCCTTTAATTTTTTCAGGATTTGCAATTCTGATTTTTATGAAAATCGATCAGATAATGTTGGGGGAAATGAAGGGAGATAATGAAGTTGGAATTTATTCAGCAGCGGTAAGAATCTCCGAATTATGGTACTTTATTCCAACTGCAATTGTTTCTTCGGTTGCTCCTAGCATTTATGCAGCGAAAGAAAAATCCGAACAACACTACTATAAGCGCATAGGGCAACTACTCCGCTTATTAACATATATATCTCTGGCAATTGCTATCCCTATGACATTCCTATCAAAATATATCGTATTAAGGATGTTTGGTAGCGAATATATAGAAGCTTCTTCAATATTAGCCGTACATATTTGGGCTTCATTGTTTGTATTTATGGGTGTAGCAACCTTACCCTGGTTTATTGCTGAAGGATTAAATAATATTTCTTTAGGTAAAACTTTATTAGGAGCAATTCTTAATATCATACTGAATTATTTGCTAATACCTCAATATTCAGGACTTGGTGCAGCGATCGCCACAATTTCATCTCAAGCCACCGCAGCTTTTTTAAGTAATGCCGTAGATAAAAAAACGCGCAAATTATTCAAAATTCAATTACAGTCTTTACTACCTTTTTATTAATTTATAGAAGGACAAAATTAAATATAAAAAATATATAAAGTAATAGTTATATATGCAAAATGTTTTTAAACACTACACGATTTAACATAAAAAAATGTATTAAATATTATTTAATTGCCAAACCAATCAAGATTAAAATTAAATCAATAAATTTTATATTCCACTGTTCCCTGTTCCCTATTCCCTACTCCCTACTCCCTACTCCCTACTCCCTACCTAAATGAATAAACAATTAGAAACGCCAATTACTTTTATTATATTTAAACGTCCAGATACCACAGCTAAGGTATTTGAAGCTATTCGCCAAGTAAAGCCTAAAAAGCTATTTGTAATTGCCGATGGGGCTAGAAACAATCGCAAAGGTGAAGCTGAAAAATGCGCGGCTACCAGAGCAATTATCGAGAAAGTTGACTGGAACTGCGAAGTTATTAAAAATTATTCCGAAGTAAATTTAGGTTGTGCTAAAAGAGTTTCCAGTGGCTTAGATTGGGCTTTTGAAAATGTAGAAGAAACAATAATTTTAGAAGATGATTGTATTCCTCATCCTACATTTTTCCGGTTTTGCGAAGAATTACTAGAAAAATATCGATATGATACTAGAATCACTTCGATTGCTGCTCAAAATGCTCAGCTAGAAAAAAAACGTACCGACTATAGCTATTACTTTTCATCCTATAGTCACTGTTGGGGATGGGCAAGTTGGAAACGAGCTTGGCAACAATATGATTTGCAGATTAAATTATGGCCAGAAGTCAAAGAATCAAATATTTTAAAAGACATTCTGATCGATTCTAAAGCAGTAAACTATTGGACAAATATATTCAATTCTATTTACGAGAATCCCACCGGAATCACTTGGGATTACCAATGGACATTTGCTTGCTGGATGCAAGGCGGATTAAATATTATTCCCAACGTTAATTTAATTAGTAATGTTGGTGTTGGTGCGGATTCAACAAACTTTAATTCTTCCAAGGAGTATTCATTTATCAATCTTCCCACCGAGGCAATGAAATTTCCGTTAAAACATCCACCTTTTAAAGTACGAAACTTAGAAGCAGATAAATTTATTCAAAATACCGTCTATCGTGCAACTAGATTAGATATTTTCAAACAAAATCTGAAGAAACTACTCCGGGATAAAAAATTAATCGAGCGTTAATCCTATTCTTCTCACAATCAATTACCTATTACCTATTACCTATTAAAAACTCTATCGAGGTCAAAAATTGAAATTTGAACGACTTGAAAAACTAGCCACTATTATATTAATACTAATTACAGTAGGAGCATTCGCAATCAAACCCGTCCATGAAGTTTCACCAAATCCCTTGGGAGGTGGAGCTATAAATCAATTATTAAATGCTTCGTCATATTTAATATTGTTTGGCTTAATGATTTACTACTGGAAAGGATTTTTATATGTTAGTTCCAAAGGAGTATTTCAAATACTGCTATTAATAATAATTCTATTTTCTGTTTTATGGTCGGCAGATTTGGGTTCTAGCTTAACTTATTTAAGAGGCTTAATTAGGATATACTTTCTAGCAGTTTACCTAGCAATGCGCTACACCTTTAAAGAGCAAATAAGGTTTATCGCGTTTGCACTAGGAACAACAACAGTAATGTCAATAATTTTCCCATTAATACCAAGCTTTGGAGGAATTCATACAACACCAGAATTAGCTGGAAAATGGGCTGGTATTTTCGGTCATAAAAATGAATTGGGTTACATGATGGCTTGGAGTGCCGCAGTTTCTCTACATTTAGCTTTAAGTGAAACTAAGTACCGTTTATTAAGATTAGCAATATTTGGATTATCTATTTGTCTAATTATTCTTTCGCAGTCTACAACTTCTTTAATGATTGTTTTTACGATGATAGCTCTTTTACCTTTATATAAAATTAGTTCAAATAATAATTACAAACTACAAATCATTACAATTAGTTTTGTTTTAATGTTGTTAGTTACCGGCTCAATTTTAATTTTTGGCAATGCAGAAGCTGTAGTTGGCACTTCCGGAAAAGACTTAACATTAAATGGACGTACTGACTTATGGGAACCTGTAATCAAGCAAATATTAGAAAGACCTTTATATGGGTATGGATATGCTGCATTCTGGACTAGTCCGTTCGCTTCTAATATCAGATTAACTTACGAATGGGCAAGTAATTCTCATAATGGCTTTTTTGAAATAATGCTAGATTTAGGAATTGGTGGGTTTATTATTTTTGCTATCGGTTTGATTCGCTTCTTTACTATAGCTCTTTATCGAGTTGTATTCGTAGCAAAAAAGCCAGAAGATTATTTTCCAATGCAAATGCTTGTCCTAATTATTATATTGAATATTTCTGAAGCTAGATTATTAACTCCTAGCTGGAATTGGTTTATGTATTTAACAACATCTTTAACTTTAACAATGGAATCTCATAGATCGAAGAGACAAGCATCACTTAATCTGGCACAAATATAATATTAGATAATATTAGAAAATCTTTATTTTCCTTCTATCCCTACTCTGTTAAACAAATGAAAATTTTACATTTAAGTACTCACGATACAAATGGTGGAGCGGCTCGTGCTACATATCGCTTACATAAAGGATTGCAAAACATTGGATTAGATTCACAAATGTTAGTGCAAGAAAAATCCAGTAGCGATAAAACAGTAATTGCCCCGAGAATACGATTCTTTCAAGGAATAGCTAAAACAAAACTGACATTTGAAACGTTACCATTAAAACTTTACAGAAATAGAAGTCAAACAACATTTTTTAGTCAATGGTTGCCAGATAGAGTTGTTCCTCAAGTTGCAAAAATTAACCCAGATATTATTAATTTGCATTGGATTAGTGCAGCTTTTATGCAAATAGAATCCATTGCTAAATTTAAACAACCTTTAGTATGGACGCTTCACGATATGTGGGTATTTACTGGAGGTTGTCATGTTGCTAGAGATTGTCAACGCTACACTCAATCTTGCGGTGCTTGCCCTCAATTAAATAGTACAAAAGATTGGGATTTATCTCGCTGGATACACAATCGTAAAAATAAAGCTTGGCAAAATTTGATTAATTCAAATAAACTAACTTTAATTGCTCCTAGTGCTTGGATAAGTGAATGTACTTTGAGTAGCTCGTTATTTAAAAACTCGCGAGTTGAAGTAATCCCTCATGGATTAAATACCCAAAAATTTAGACCTCTAAAACAAACAATAGGGCGAGAAATACTCAATTTACCTCAAGATAAAAAATTGATTTTATTTGGAGCTATAGAAGCAACCAGCGATAGAAACAAAGGTTTTCATCTATTACAGCCAGCACTACAACAGTTGAGTCAATCTGGTTGGAAGAATAACACCGAGGTGGTAATTTTCGGGGCTTCTCAACCAGAAAATCCACCCAATTTAGGTTTCAGAACTCATTATTTGGGACATCTATATGATGATACTTCTTTAGCTGCTGTTTATTCTGCTGCCGACGTGATGCTCATACCTTCTTTGCAAGAATCTTTCGGACAAACTGCTTCCGAGTCGCTTGCTTGTGGAACTCCGGTAGTAGCATTTAATGCAACTGGTTTAAAAGATATAGTCTCCCATCAAGAATGTGGTTATTTAGCCCAACCCTATGATGTTGATGATTTTGCTAAAGGAATTGTTTGGGTTTTAGAAAATCCCCAAAGACACGAAAAACTATCTTTTTACGCACGGGAAAAAGCCGAACGCGAATTCAGTATAGAACTTCAGTCAAAACGTTATTCCAACCTATATGAGTCAGCTATCTCTCAATTAGATATCTCCGGAAATGGTTTCAGACTTACATAAAACCTAACCCCCCTACCCCCCTTCCCAAAAGCGGGAAGGGGGAAAATTAAGCCTCTCTCCTGGTAGGAGAGAGGTTTGGAGAGAGGTTTTTTTCATTTCCGGAGATGTCTATTAACAACTATCAACTATCAACTAACAACTATCAAACTGTGAGGAATCAAATGTCAATACCACTAGCTTTTATAATTTGTACAGAACCCGGTCGTTTAGAACCTCAATCATTGATGCTTGCAGAAAGTATTCGTAAATTCTGCGGCAATTTAAAGGATACACCAATATATAGTTTTCATCCTCGAACTGGAAAGGCGATCGCCCAAGAAACCCAAGCAGCATTTGAACAGTTAGGAGTCATCCACCAGCAACTACCTATAAACCAGGAATTTCACGAATACTATTTAGCAAATAAGCCCTTCACTTGTGCCTATGCAGAACAGAATATAGATGCAGAAATTCTAGTTTTTCTTGATAGCGATAAATGCTTTTTTGCTGAACCAACAGAATTTTTATTACCAGACAATTGTAACGTCCGGATGCGTCCAGAATACGGACAAGGTATCGGTTCAACAGGTAATAACGACCCCCATGAATGGTACTGGCAGAAACTTTATCAAGTTTTAGGAGTCAAAAACGAAGTATTTGTTAACACTCCCATTGGCAATAAAGAAATCAGAGCTTACTGGAATTCCGGTTTAGTTGCAGTTAGAAGAAAAGCAGGAATATTTACATCCTGGAAAGAAAACTTTGAAAAAGTAATGCGTTTAGATATTGCTCCTCCTCAAGGTATTTATTTTGTCGAGCAGTCAGTTTTATCTGTCACTTTATGCGCTCTAGAGGAAAATGTTTCGCATTTTTCCGATAATTATAGCTATCCATTACCCTTACATAATCGCTTATCTAAACAATGGCGATTGAAAAAGTGGGATGATTTAATTTCCATGCATTATTTTAATTTATTTTACTATCATGACTGGAACAAACAAATCAAAAAATTGAATAAATTCAATCTTGATTCCGATAAATATAAGTGGCTATGCGAACGAGTTATTGCTCATCAAATGCCACGCACTTCTGTTTTGCACAGGCATATGCTGAAGGTAAGAAAGTTCGAGCAAAAACTCAATAATTTTAACTTGAATATTAACTTTAGTGGCTGGATAGAACGTGTTGCAAATCTTTAATTCATAATAATTGCCAGATATATTTCACTATATCTTTACTTGAAAAGCTATCAATTCATATTAATTAAAAGTAGAATGAATAAAGCACAAATAGCGGTCATCATGACCTGCTTTAACAGACGCGAAACTACCCTTGCTTGTCTACAAGCACTACATCAGCAAACAAGTGATTTTGATGTTTACTTAACTGATGATGGTAGTTCTGATGGCACCGCAGAAGCAATTAAAGCAGAATTTCCACAAGTAAAAATTCTTCAAGGCAACGGTAATTTATTCTGGGTTGGAGGAATGCGTCTTGCATTCGCAGAAGCAATAAAAAATTCCTACAATTATTATCTGTGGTTGAATGACGACACCTTTCTAAAAACAGATACCTTAGATAAATTGTTGAAAATTCAACTTTATTTAAGCGAACAAAATTGTGAAAACTCCATCGTCGTAGGTACTACTCAAGATCCAATTACTGGAAAACCCACCTATGGAGGTGCAATTAAATCCAAAAAATGGTACTCAAATAAGTTTGAATTTCTACAACCAACTCAATTTATACAGCAATGCGACGCGATGTTTGGTAACTGCGTGCTAATTCCTCATAGTGTTGTAGCAAAAGTTGGCAATATCGATGAAGCATTTATTCATAGTTTGGGAGACTTGGATTATGCTCTTAGAGCCGTTAAGCTAGGTTGTTCCATTTGGATTGCACCAGGTATGGTAGGTACTTGCAGTAAAAATTCCATCCGCAATAGCTGGGCTGATACTAATTTACCGTTACAACAACGCTTGCAAAAAGTATTGCAAATAAAAGCATTTCCACTCAAACCCTGGACTACATTTTGCTCGCGACATTCCGGCCCATTTTGGTTAATTTACTGGTTATTACCTTATATTCGCGCCATTATAGGCTATAAAAACTTAGCTGCATCTCCAACATTTGCTGAAGAAATCACACAACAGGTTAAAGGTTAAAGGT
>CAYMZW010000022.1:0-3804 GCA_964395005.1 uncultured Rivularia sp. | reverse complement strand
GCTGCATCTCCAACATTTGCTGAAGAAATCACACAACAGGTTAAAGGTTAAAGGTCAAAGGTCAAAGGTTAGAGGTTAAAGGTTAAAGGTTAAAATTCCCCTTGTCTCCCCATTTCCTTGTCTCCTTGTCTCCTTGTCTCCTTGTCTCCTTGTCTCCCTATCTCCCTATCCCTTGTCTCCCCCTCTCCTCTTCTATATCTATCAAGATTAATTACTAACTATGGGTAAACGTTTATTAATTGTCTCGAATCTTGATTCGGGCGAACCCTTTGGTGCTTTCACAAGACCTTTTTATCTGGGACAATATCTTGTTGAGCATTTTGATGTTTGCCAATTAGGATTGGATTGTTCTTCTGTTGATTATGCACCTTCAATTTCTGTTGGTTCTAGAAGTCTTAAATCCTATATTAAATCAGTACAAAAATGTATTGATGATTTTCATCCAGATATTATTTACGCTCAAGAAACACGACCAAGTATAGCAGCACTTACGGCTTTAAAACTGAAAAAATCTCAATGTCCTCTTGTATTAGATTTTCACACTTTTTCTGCTTATGAATACTGGAGTCGTTTATCTTCAGTTAATAATAAATTTCAAGAGCTAAGACAATGTATTAAAACCTATTTTGCTCAAGGAATTCTCGTATTTTCAGGTCATCCTATTATTGCGGCTGGAGAATCTACTCCCAAACTAATTTCTCAATGGTATGGTAAAAACCCGAAACAAATTACCTGTATAGGAAATGGAGTTACAGAAGATTTACTGCAAAATAATTCTTTAGATAATAATGACCCTTATCAAAAATTACGACCGTCAAAAGTAGTAGTTGTCGTAGCACCTAAAACCTATGGATTTCCTACTAATGATATGTCCGTATCTATGACCATTGATATTGCGAAAAAGCTAGGAAATAACCAGCAAAAAATCAATTTTATCGTAATTGGTCGCGATAGAGACGACATACAAGAAGAGCTACCATCTAATATTCATTTTACAGGATTTTTACCTAGCAGAAATGATTTCATAACTCATATTAAATATGCCGATATCTGTTTATTGCCATTCTCCAAGCAAGCAGTAGCAGGAGGAGCGCGTAATAAAGCACTTGATTATTTTGCTAGTCAAAAATTAGTGATTTCGACACCTGAAGGTATGCGTGGTTTGGAAGAATTTCGCCATCTTCAACATCTTTTAGTAACTAGTTACTCGACCGTTGATATTGCTCAAACTATATTAGATGCTGCTTCAAATGAAGCAAAATATCAACCGCTTACTCAAGCTGCATACGGCTTAATTAAAGAAAAATATTCTTGGGATGCTAGGGCACAATCTATTGCCAATATTCTGTTAACTGCCAGTAATTCCTAACTTATTGAACTATTAATTATGAATTCCCCATTAAAATTTATCGGTATTCAAGTCGATGCACTAAATATTTCTCAATTGAACGCTTTGATTGCCAAATCTATTAAAGAGCAGCAAAAATGGATTATTGCCAATCATAATTTGAACAGTCTACATATCTATCATCACGACGCTAAAATGCGTGCATTCTATGCAAAAGCAGATTACACCCATATTGATGGTATGCCTTTAGTCTTAATTGGCAAACTAAGAGGTTATTCTGTCGAACGCGAACACAGAGTTACTTATGCTGACTGGGTATGGCCGTTGATGGAAGAAGCTGCTAGTAAGAATTGGCGGATATTTTATTTAGGCTCAAAACCAGGGGTAGCAGAGAAAGGAGCAGATATTTTACGCCAGAAATTCCCTAGTTTAAAGATTGCTTGCGCTCACGGATATATAGATGCAAGTAAAGATAGTCAAGAGAATATAGATACTATTGCTGCAATCAATGCTTACCAGCCTCATATTCTCATGGTAGGAATGAGTATGCCGCGTCAAGAACACTGGATTCTAGATAATCTCGAACAGCTTCAAGTTAATGCAATTTTGCCTAGTGGTGCTTGCATTGACTATGTTGCAGGTGTGGTTCCAACTCCACCCAGATGGATGGGAAAAATGGGTTTAGAATGGTCTTATCGTCTGTTTAGCGAACCTAAAAGACTATGGAAGCGTTATTTAATTCAGCCTTGGTTCGTCGGTAAATTACTGGTTCGGGAAACTCTGAGTATTCCCAATCGACCAAAATCAAATCAGGTTAATGAAGGGCATTCTATTAGTTAGTAGGATCTGCGGGTTCGTAGTTGGCGAGAAGATCGCTCCGGGGGACTAAAGTCCTTACTACGAACCTAGAATTACTCTTCAAAGTTCGTAGTTGCGCTTTAGCGCTCCAGGGGACTAAAGTCCTTACTACGAACCTAGAATTACTCTTCAAAGTTTGTAGTTGCGCTTTAGCGCTCCGGGGGACTAAAGTCCTTACTACGAACCTAGAATTACCCTTCAAAGTTTGTAGTTGCGCTTTAGCGCTCCGGGGGACTAAAGTCCTTACTACGAACCTAGAATTACCCCTCAAAATTAATCTGGTGAAGTACTAGATATAATTTTCAACCAGTCTCTATCTAAAAGGGCTGCCATCAGTCTTTAAGTGTATTTCAATTGTTTATAGTTTATCCACAAAAGGATTTTTGTCATGCTTTATAATAACGTGACCATAGATAACTTCAAACCAGATTTACGTTCATCTCAAAGCGCAACGATACAGCGAGGAATTTTTATCCGATTGCTGCGCGTAACTTTACTAGTCTGTCTTGATGCTATATCTCTAAGTCTGGCTTGGAATTTAGCTATAAATCATGCTTCCCTTTTGCAATCTGAATGGACTAAAAATCCAACTTTTTTGCTGTTAAGTTTAGCCGTTCAAGTTGCTATCCTTGCCACTATTGGAGTTTATCGAGCAGGGGGACATCGTCGCGATTATGTGAGTATTATCAAAGCAGTGTCTTTATCATCAATACTGCTATCACTGATTGCATATGCTTACGAACCAACTACATATATCGATCGCTCTACTTATGTGCTGTATTGGCTTACATCTATTGCCGGTACTTGTACTGTCAGATTCTTATTTAATTTATCGACAAATTTTATTCGTCAAAAAGGCATGATGTGCCATTCGATGTTTCTGATTGCAGATGCCGATCAAAAACAGCAGCTTGTAGAAATTATTGAAAAAGATGATTGTTATACAGTGCGAGGTTTTGCCGACTCAAGCTGTTTAGATTGGGCTAACAGAGAAAAAACTTTTGCATCTCTACGCAGTCAAAATGTAGAAGAAGTTTTTATTTCCTGGGATTCGATTAAAAATCGCTCTTTTCTTTGTTGGCATTTTTTTAATGCGGGAATTACCGTACATATTTTACCGACAGAAAATAGACTTCCTTTCTCTACATCTCGGTTTAGTTTAATTGGAGGATTACCTTTCCCAACAATTGCAGCGCCGATATTTGCTGGAGTTGATTTTTGGATCAAGCGGTTGTTTGATATTTGCTTTTCGCTACTTTTAATTATTCTGCTTGCACCAATATACATTTCTATTGCCGTACTCATTAAGTTAGATTCTCCAGGGCCAATATTTTTCCGTCAAAAACGTATTGGTTTGCATCGCAAAGAATTTTTCATGTGGAAATTTCGGTCAATGATTACTGATGCCGAAAAAGTTCAAGCTGCTTTAGAGTCTAGCAATGAAATGAAAGATGGTGTCTTTTTCAAAATGAAAAACGATCCAAGAGTAACCAAAATTGGTTATTTTTTACGCCGCTATAGTTTGGATGAATTACCACAATTGTTCAACGTTTTAGTTGGTGAAATGAGTTTAATTGGTCCTCGCCCTTTACCAATGC
>CAYMZW010000021.1:0-31437 GCA_964395005.1 uncultured Rivularia sp. | reverse complement strand
TTTACCTAAAATTTCTATCATTACCCCTTCTTACAATCAGTGTGAATTCATTGAGGCAACTATTAATAGTATATTAACTCAAAATTATCCAAATCTTGAATATATTATTATTGATGGAGGTTCTACTGATGGAAGTGTAGAGATTATCAAAAAGTATGAAAAGCATTTACATTTTTGGTGTAGCGAACCAGATGCAGGTCAATATGATGCCATAAATAAAGGATTTGCACGTTCTAGTGGTGAAATCATGGCATGGCTCAATAGTGATGATATGTACTGTCCTTGGGCTTTAAGAACTGTAGCAGATGCTATGTCTAACTTTTCCGAAATTGAATGGTTAACAACTTTAAATCCTGGATTATGGGATTTTCATGGTTGTTGTCTTGGTTTCGGCTCAATCTCTGGTTATTCAAAACAAGCTTTTTTAGATGGTTGTCACCTTCCTAAAGATAGGAGCAGCATAGGTTGGATACAACAAGAGTCTACTTTTTGGCGAAGAAGTTTATGGCAAAAAGTTAATCAGAGTATCTCAACAAAGTTCAAATTAGCCGGTGATTTTGATTTGTGGTCGCGGTTTTTCCAATATGCTGATTTATACAGTATCCAAACTCCTTTAGGTGGTTTTCGTCTTCAAGCTAATCAAAAAAGCCGACAATTTGAAGAATATTTGATTGATGCGGAAAAATCTTTATTAAGTATGCGCCAAATTTTAAATTGGCGACCTAATTTATTACGAAATATTCCCAGACAACTAAAGCTAAATAAGATTCCTAGAGTCAGAGATTTAGTTTTATCTAATTCTGGCTACACTGGCAAAAAATTAGTTAGAAAGAATCCTGAATTCAAAGATGCCTTTTGGGAAATAGAAGAATATAAATTTTATTATTGAGATTCTTGAGTATGAAAGTATTACAAATTAACTATAGTGATTATGGTCGTGGAGGTGGTGCTTCTATAGCAATGCACCGCCTTTATACAGGTTTGAAAAATGCTGGTATTGATTGTAAGATATTAAGTGCTATTAAGACTCTTGATTCTCCTGACTCATCACAAATAATTCGTTCTCAAAAATTAGAGAAAGTCCTTAAAAAAATTACATCAAATACTGGACTTAATGATATTTGTCATGTAAATTCTTTTAAAATTAAAGATAATAATGTTTATCAGCAAGCTGATATTCTTAATTGTCACATTATACATAGCGGTTACTTCAATTATTTAGCAATTCCATCACTAACTAAACATAAACCAATGGTTTTTACTCTGCATGATATGTGGAGTTTTACCGGCCATTGTGCTTACAGCTATGATTGCGAACGCTGGAAAATCGGCTGCGGTAAATGTCCTTATCCAAATACTTATCCTGCTGTAGCTAGAGACAATACTAGTCTGGAATGGAAGTTAAAAAATTGGGTTTATACCCACTCTAACTTAAGTATTGTTGCTCCTAGTAATTGGCTAGTTGAACAAGCAAAGCAAAGTATGCTTAAAAACTTGCCGATTCATCATATTCCTTACGGTATAGATACTCAAGCTTATCAACCCCTCGACTCCGAGCAATGTCGGTTTGTACTAGGTATACCAGCGGACAAAAAAGTTTTAATGTTTGGGGCTGAGAGTTTAAAAGATTCGCGTAAAGGAGCAGATTTATTGGTCAAAGCACTCTCTAACTTACCCGAATCTCTCAAAGCTGAAACCATTCTCCTGACTTTGGGACATGGTAGCGAGTCCCTAGCGCAAACCGTAGGAATGGAATGTCTAAGTTTAGGTTATGTCAGTAGCGATCGCTTAAAATCTATTGCTTTTTCTGCTGCTGATTTGTTTGTTTTCCCTACCCGTGCTGATAATCTACCCTTAATCTTACAAGAAAGCATGGCTTGTGGTACTCCAATGGTTTCTTTCAAGGTTGGAGGTGTACCTGATTTAGTACGACCTGGAATTACTGGCTATTTGGCTAATCCAGAAGATGCTAATGATTTTTGTAATGGTATTGTTCAACTTTTAGAAGACAATGATAGTCGCGATTGCATGAGTCAGAATTG
Source organism: uncultured Rivularia sp. (assembly GCA_964395005.1). GTDB lineage: Bacteria > Cyanobacteriota > Cyanobacteriia > Cyanobacteriales > Nostocaceae > Rivularia. The sequence goes on along the minus strand of CAYMZW010000021.1, from coordinate 29,395 downwards.
TCGAGCAATAGCTCTTGAAGAATATGCCCTAGAAGCTCAAACAAAAAAATACATTGGTATGTATCAAAAGACACTTGAAACTTAATGAAGTACAAGTGAATATGCTTTTTAATTGTCATAAATAGAACGGGTTAATAGTTGATTTTCACTAATAGGTATTATTATTTTTAAGTTAAGTAAAATATGATTAGCATTATTACACCTGTTTATAACGGTGAAAAATTTATCGAGTTTTGTATTAAAAATGTCATTGCTCAAAACTGCCTAAACATAGAACACATAATTATAGATGGTGGTTCAACAGATAAAACTGTCGAAATAATTGAGCAATATGCAAAAGAATATCCTCACATACGCTGGATTTCTGAAAAAGATAAAGGACAGTCAGATGCAATGAATAAAGGCATTGGTATGGCAAAAGGTGAGATATTATCTTTTTTAAATGTTGATGACTTTTATCAACCTAATGCATTAAAATCTGTAACTGAATTATTTATCAAATTACCAGAGCCTAGTTTACTTGTTGGAAACTGCAATCTTTTGAATAACAATGATGAAATAAAATCTGTTAATAAACCCAAAAGGTTAAAAATTGTACAGCTATTAACGAAAACAGATTTTTGTATTTTTCCGTTAAATCCATCGGCTTATTTTTACCATAAGTCTTTACATGAAACAATCGGGCTATATCCAGTCGATGAGCATTATATGATGGATTTAGACTTTATCTTCAAAGCAGTCAAAAATGCCAATGTTAAGTATGTAGATGAAATTTGGGGTAATCATCGACAAATCGAAGGGACTAAAACTATTAATCTTGCTAACAGCGGTCAACATTCTCAACACCTTTCTAATCTGCTAGAAAAACATATTAGTAAACTTACTAAGTTTGAAAAATTTCAAGTTAGTTATTTGAAATTTTTGTATTCTAAGTTAGATAGATTGATTTTTTTGTATAAGCAACCACAAGAAGTCTTGCCATACCTAAAAAATAAATTGCTAAAACCTATTGTTTAACTTTATATGAATAAATCCATTAAGATTCAAATAATTAGTCGGATTTTTCCAATCAAAAATAATGCAGGTAGAGATGCATATATATTAGATTTTGTAAACTACTTACGACAAGCAAATTGCGAAGTAGAATTTATCTCAACTAATCCTTCAGCAACAGATAAATATCCTTGGTGTATCATTCCTTCTACATTAAGGAATCCGGCAAAAGTACGTGTGAGAAATAATTTCAGAATCGGTTGTATTTTGCTGAGGTTTAGCCCGATGTCAGATTGGATTTCCGGACCTTTACGGTTAATTTTTCATAAATTACCTCAGCGTTTAAAAAATATATTTCGTCTTACTGCACAAAAACTTAAAAAACAATACAACCAGCAAATAAAAAACGCGCAAAATCAAAATATTCGAGATTGGCAAGATGTTTTAGCAAACTCACAAGAGATTGCTTTTGCTAAAGCTCAAATTGATAGGTTTAAACCAGATGTTGTAGTTGTTAACTATATCATTTTAGCTAATATATTAGATTCTCTCCAGAGTGATGAAAATATTCTTAAAGTCATCCTCACTCACGATGTATTTCACCAAAGAAATGCTTTATTTCAGAAAATAGGTGTGGCTATGGGTGATGGTAATTGGAATCTGGAAGCAGAAACCGCACAATTAGAAAAAGCGCAGGTACTATTAGCAATTCAGAAAGAAGATGCTGAAGTATTCAAGCAGATGGTGCCTCAAGCTCGGGTACTTAATATGCCCATTTCTGCTGTATCGTACTCTCACACAATTGAACAAGTACCCGGTCGTTGTTTATTTGTGGGTAGTAGAACGCAACACAATTTTTATGGTTTGCAGTGGTTCCTTGAAAATGTCTGGTTACAAATAGTTCAAAAAGTACCTGATTGCAGCCTCCACGTGTGCGGTAGTGTATGTGATGGAATTAAAGAAACCTTTCCAAATGTTCGTTTTCTAGGCAGAGTAAACAATTTGAAACCAGAGTATAGTGCTGCTGAAGTTTGTCTGGTTCCTTTACTGGCTGGTAGCGGCTTGAAAATCAAGCTTGTGGAGGCAATGTCTTATGGTCGCGCTTGCGTTTCAACGAGTGTGGGAATTCAAGGATTACCAGAAATTGTAGGGAAGACAGCAATTCTAGCAGATACTATAGATGATTTTGCTGCTGCCGTACAGACACTCTTAACTAACTCAAACAAACGTCAGTGCATGGAAAGTCAAGCTTATAAGTACGTATCAGAGAAGCTTTCTCCAAAATCATCTTATCAACCGTTTGTAGATTACATTCATCAATACTTCGGACGGTAAGTAGAAGTTAAGTTTTCGCAACAATAATGGATAAATAAAATGAAAGTAGATTGGTTAATTGTGGGAGCAGGGTATTCAGGCTGCGTACTTGCTGAGCGTATTGCGACTCAACTGGGAAAACGAGTGCTGCTCGTAGAAAGGAGAGACCATATAGGCGGAAATGCATATGACTATCATAACGAGCATGGCATTCTTGTTCATAAATATGGCCCGCATATTTTTCATACTAAATCTAAAAAAGTGTGGGATTATCTGTCTGAGTTCACTGAATGGCGACATTATTTTCATCATGTTCTTGGGGTGATAGAAGGCAAGAAAGTTCCTATTCCCTTTAATCTTAATTCTCTATATGAACTGTTTCCACCACACTATGCTGAAAAGTTAGAGGATTTGCTTTTACAAAATTTTGGTTTTGGAGTTAAAGTACCAATTTTAAAGTTACGTGAAAGCACTAGCGGCGATCTTGGCTTTCTAGCTGAGTACATTTATAATAATGTTTTTCTCCGCTATACAACTAAGCAGTGGGGATTGAAACCCGAAGAGTTAGATTCGGGAGTAACTGGACGTGTTCCAGTATACATAAGCAGAGATAACCGATATTTTCAAGACCCCTACCAAGCAATGCCAAAGCTTGGTTATACAGAGATGTTTCGGCGAATGTTATCTCATCCCAACATCAAGGTGTTACTAAACGCTGATTACCGTGAAGTAGTCAACGATATTCAATTCAACCGGATGATTTATACCGGACCAATTGATACTTTTTTTGACTATATGCATGGTGAATTGCCTTATCGTAGTTTACGGTTTCATCAGGAAACTCTAGATAAAGAAAATTACCAAGAAGTAGGTACAGTTAACTATCCAAACGAATATGACATTACCCGGATTACTGAACAAAAGTATCTTTCCGGGCAAACTTCATCCAAAACGACTTTGGTGATGGAGTATCCACAGGTTTATGTACCCGGAAAAAACGACCCTTACTATCCCATTCCCCGTGAAGAAAATCGAAAGCTTTACGAGCTTTATGTCAAAGAGTCTCAAAAGCTTAATGGTAGTGTAATCTTTGCTGGAAGACTTGCAGAATACAAGTATTACAACATGGATCAAGCTGCTTTACGAGCTTTGGGGCTATTTGAGAAAGAAGTGTGTGGAACTTAAATCAAATAATAGGATTTTAGATATGCTGCAAGAGATTGATCTGCTTAGACCGATAGAACTTCCCCAACTTCCTTCGACTCCTTTGATATCAATTCTGATACCAAATTACAACTATGCAAGATATATTGCTGAAGCTTTGGATAGTGTTTTGGAGCAAACCTATCCTCATTTTGAAGCAATAGTTTGCGATGATGGCTCTAAAGATAACTCTTGTGACATCATTGAAAGCTATGTCCAGAAAGATTCTAGGATTAAACTAATAAGTAAAGAAAATGGTGGTGTGGCCAATGCTTTAAATGTCGCCTATAGCGAAAGCAAAGGTCAAATCATTTGTATCCTAGATGCCGATGATATTTGGATGAATAACAAGCTCGAAAAGATTCTTGAGCTATATAGATCTGATTCTCAATGTGGTTTTGCTATTCACAATGTTATTGAAATTGATGGACAGGGTAACTTCATCAAAACAACTCCAAAGTACAATCATTTGGCTTCTGGCTGGATGGGACAAGTTTCACTAAAAAATGGTGGATTTGTCTATGATATCCCCCCAGCTTCTGCGCTAAGTATAAGACGAGAAATTGCGGAGAAAATATTTCCGCTAAATGAAGCGTTTACACGGAATGCAGATAGCTTAATATTTCGTTTTGCTCCATTTATCACCGTAATTGGAGCCGAAAAGGAAGCATTAAGTAAGTTCCGCTTACATGGTTCTAATACTACTTCTACAACTATTTTGACAGTAGACATGCTGGAGAGAGAACAAATTACTTTCGAGCGAATATATCAGGAACAGAAGCAGTTTCTCACTAATGTTTATGGAGAGCAAATTGCCAACCAATTAACAGATATTAAGCATAGCTTAGTGGTTTGTCACAACCGCTACTTACTTGGTCGTCTTAAAGGAACACCAAAATTAGAACTAACCGAGATGCATCAGCGTTTTACTACTCACACTGAGTTTTGCAAACGTTCTATCCACGAACAATTTCTATTCAAATGGGGTAACTATCTACCAGACGCAATTTTTAAGATGTGCTTTTACCAATTATATGGTTCAAGTAACTTAAAACGCTTATTCAAACGAGTGACAAGAAAATAGGCTGTTCCCGAATGCATCTACTTTCAAAAACTCTATGGCGGCAATAGAATATTTTCGACTTGCTAATAGCGTCAATACGAAACTGTATTAAAATCTAAAATTAGCAAAACCATTAGGCGTTCACACTGCCTTACTATGAAACATTTGAACTAGTAATTTTGATGACTAGTAAAATCTCTTAACTACATACTTATATTATAATGCTTGTATGAAGAATGTCAATCATAAATATAAAATTTTAAAGAATTATCAGTATAATACTGTAATAAGAAGTACACTAATTGTGTAACTTACAAAGTATAAATTTAAACGGTTATTAGGGAAACTAAGCTTTTTACTTTAGAGTCTATTGCATCGACCTATATTAATTACCCGTTCAACATAGCTAAAATCATGGAATAGTCGCCATTTATGAAACAATCTGATATTTAATGTGTCAAGGTCTATTTAATGTGATTGTTCTATATGTAACATTGGGAGTAACCAATGATAGTAAGAGCATATTCGCCTATGCGGAGCATAGTTTATTTTTTTTATCGCTGCTTTAATTTGTGAAGAAAGGAAATTATTTTCAATTCGATAAGCAATAGCGATAATTAGACTATACATGAAATAAATGTAAGTTATATAAGTAAAAACTGATGAAAATACTACAAGAGTATTTGTATTCAGAAATATCTTGGGCACATTATTAGTCCTAACAATCAGGGTGATATAGTATCTTTCCACGACCATTCAAGAATAAAATCAAGTAAATACCCTAGCTGTCATGATTGGTTTTTATATGTGTGCAGGGATACAAAATGTATTACTGCGCTTAATTATCGAGCCTACTTTTAAGAAGAAGAGATTCTTATATTGTATTGTATTGGCAAGTACTTGTTTATTTTTGCTTAAGTAAGTTGAATAGCAATGGAGATTATGCACGATCAACTAATATTTTCTTGATTTTACTTTTCTTCAATTAAATGAGTTATTTAGATGAGGATATATTTAAACTATTTATTAGTATATCTCAAGCTTGCCATTAACTCAATTAGCATTATATTTATATTTTTTATAGTAACTATGTTTTTCCGGATTAGTTATTTTTACTGAAGGAATTTGAATTGCAACTTATATTCTATGCATAATTACTTTTTCCGTCGAAGACTAAAAAACGATTAGATAGGAGATATCTTAAACGATAACTTTTATATTACTAAATCAATGAAATACTTTGTGAGGAAATAAACATTTGATATGATAAATATTTTAGTAACAGGAGCAGCAGGTTTTATTGGCTTTCATTTGAGTCAACAATTATTAGGTAGTGGTAAAAATGTTATTGGCATTGATAACTTAAATGATTACTATGATGTCAGCTTAAAACAGGCACGCTTAGAACAATTATTAAAGTATAAAAATTTTCAGTTCTTTCAATTAGACTTGGCAAATCGCTCTAAAGTCGATGAATTATTTACTAATTATAAACCAGAACAAGTTATTCACTTAGCTGCTCAAGCAGGTGTTCGTTACTCACTCACGCATCCTCATGCTTACGTTGACAGCAACCTAATTGGCTTTGTCAACATTCTCGAAGGATGTCGTCATGCACAAGTGCAACACCTGATTTATGCATCTTCAAGTTCTGTATACGGTTCTAATTCCAAGATTCCATTTGCTGTAGGGGATAAAGTAGACCATCCCGTCAGCCTTTATGCAGCAACGAAAAGAGCTAATGAGTTAATGGCATACACTTACAGTCATTTGTACCAAATACCAACAACAGGTTTGCGATTTTTTACGGTTTATGGCCCTTGGGGTAGACCTGATATGGCGTATTTCTCGTTTACTCAATCAATTTTGAGTGGAAAACCAATTAAAGTATTTAACTACGGTAAAATGCGCCGGGATTTTACTTATATTGATGACATTGTAGAAGGAATAATTCGGGTTGCAGACAAAATTCCTCAATCTGCTTCACAAGCAGAAAAAAAATTACCGCCTTACAAAGTTTATAATATTGGTAATAATCAACCCGTTAATCTTGTTGATTTTATCGAGACTTTGGAAAATCATCTTGGTGTGAAAGCACAGAAAGAATTGCTCCCAATTCAACCAGGAGATGTTCCAGAAACATATGCTGATATTGAAGAGTTGATGAAAGATACTGGTTTTAAACCTAATACATCACTTGATGTTGGTTTAAAACATTTTGTTGAGTGGTACCGTGATTATTATGGTGTGTGAAGATACAAATTATTTAACGTTAAAACATAGCGTTAACTAAATAATTATTAAATGCATTTACTAGTATTTATTGATTTTATTGTTATAGTGGCAGAGGAAATATAAATTAAGCATATAGCTTTTATTTGATTGAGATTTTAGCAATAATTATTTCTCTGAAATATTCCGGACTCGGTAATTTTATAGTAGAAAGTTGAGTTCACTATGTTATCAAAAAATCCAAAATTTACGAGTTATTGGCAAATACAAACCAACCTTAACTTGTCGGTTTACTCAATATATTTACAACAAACTAGCATTCCTAACAAATGGCTGATTATGCAAGTAAATGCAAACAAAAATATCATTATTTAGAGTAAATCCACTAACTGATTTTATAAGATGAGCTTAAAAGAGAAGGCACTTAAAGGAGTAATTTGGTCTGTTATCGAAAGCTGGGGCGGTCGAGTAATTTCGATGGCTGTCTTCTTCTTACTTGCCCGTTTACTTGGTCCAGAATCATTTGGTCTGATTGCTTTAGCTAGTGTTTTTCTGGCTTTTATAAAAGTTTTTCTCGACCAAGGATTTTCTCAAGCAATCGTTCAACGTCAAGAAATTGAACCAGAGCATCTAGATACTGCTTTCTGGACAAATGTAGGAATCAGTATATTGTTGAGTTTAATCAGCGTCTTAAGCGCCCCATTGTTTGCCTACTTATATAAACAGCCAGAATTAATACCTATTTTGCGATGGTTATCTCTAAGTTTTGTCTTTGGTGGTCTAAGTGGCATACAATCAGCAATTCTTCAGCGTCAGTTAGCTTTCAAAGCTCTAGCTATACGCTCATTAATCGCAACAGTAATTGGCGGTATAGTTGGCATAACTATGGCATTTCTCGGTTACGGAGTTTGGAGCCTTGTTGGTCAACAGCTAGTTAATAGTTTTGTTCAGGTTTTAGCTTTATGGTGGGTCAGCGATTGGCGACCGGGGGTAAAATTTTCACTAGTACACGCTAAAGAATTATTTGCTTTCGGAATTAATATATTTGCATTTAATATTATCAACTTTTTTAACCGTCGCTCGGATGACTTACTAATCGGTTACTTCTTAGGTCCGGTTGCACTAGGTTATTATTCTGTTGCTTATCGATTGCTACGAATAATGACACAAACATTAATTAGTACAACGACTAAAGTAACATTACCCGTCTTTTCTAAGTTACAGGCAGAACCCGAGCGCTTACGTAATGCTTTTTATAATGCTACACAGATGGCAAGTTTAATTGCTATACCCATGTTTCTAGCTGTATCAGTTTTAGCACCTGAAATAGTAAAAGTCGTATTCGGAGAACAATGGACTCCAAGCATTCGAGTAATGCAAATTCTCGCTTTAATCGGTCCTCTTCACATGATTCTTTTCTACAACAGTTCTGTAATCATGGCTATGGGTAAGCCTGCTTGGAGGATATGGATACAGTTAATAAATACAGTCTGTAATGTAATCTGTTTTGTTGTAGTAGTTAGATGGGGTATTGTAGCTATTGCAGCAGCTTATGTAATTCGTGGCTATCTACTTTCACCAATTTCTCTACTTGCGATTAAGAAACTAGCCCGAATTAATTTAATTCACTATCTTCGTTTATACTTCGTACCTTTAGCTGCCTCTCTGGTTATGGTAGGTAGTATGTTATCGATTAAATATTTTTTACAATCATTAATTGATATTCGATTATTAATAGCTGTTACTTCATTGTTAGGAATTTTTATATATGTTTTAAGCATCTTAATAATATCTCGAAAAACTTTTAACGAAATAGTGAATTTGGCTAAATCGCTTGCAAAAATGAAGAAACTAAAAAAGTCATAGGATACCGCAATTTTTTTATATCCTAGTTTGCAAGCAACTTAAATTAATCTGAACTTATCAAGGACGTAATCCATGAACATACAAAAAACTTACCCAAAGAATGATAACTTTTCGTCAATAAAATCGAATATAAAAATTGGTATTGTTACTTTTCATCACATAGATAATTATGGAGCAACTTTACAAGCATATGCTCTAAATAAATTTCTTCAACAACAAGGCTATGAAGCTGAAATCATTGATTATAGACCTTTTAAAGCAATCAAATATTACATGAAACGCTTAATTCCTATAGATAAAAGCTTTCGCTTAAATGAATGGTCTTTTGGCAATATAGCTAGAGCTTGGCGAATGAGACAGTTTTTACATTTAAAAACAAAATTAAGTCCGAGAACATTTTATTCTAAAAAAGGTTTAGAATATCTTAGCGATAAATATGATGTAGTAATATGTGGTAGCGACCAAATATGGTGTCTTGATTCTTTTAGAGGTTTTGACGCTTCTTACTTTTTAGATTTTGTTTCTGAGGAAACTACTCGTAGAATAAGTTATGCGGCTAGTTTTGGTAATTCAACATCATTAAAAAATCATAAAGAAGAAATATGTAATCTTATAGATAAATTTCAAACTATTTTGGTTCGTGACTCTAATAGTAAAAATATTATTAGTACAGAATGTAATGCAGATGCAACAAGAGTACTCGACCCTACTTTTATAGTTAAATATGATGACATAATCTCGCCAGTTCAAATTAGAGATAATTACTTACTGATTTATAGGTCATCTGAACTAACTCCGGCACAACAGACATTTGTTAAATCAATAGCTGAAGCTAAAAAATTAAAAATCATTTCTGTAGGTAAATACAACAAAATTGCTCATACTAACTTCGTAGGTGCTAGTCCAAAAAAATGGATTAGTCTATTTAATCAAGCATCTTATATTGTAACCAATACTTACCACGGGACAATATTTTCTATTATCTCTCAAAAGCTGTTTACCGTGTTCGGACTTGATACAAAAAAACAGAAAACAACAGATTTACTTAGTATTTTAAATTTAAATAGTCGTATGGTTACAAGCATATCAGAAGTTGAAACAGTGAATGCGCAACTTTGTGATATTGATTATGAATCAGTATCAAAAATATTATCTGCCAAAATATCTGAATCGCAAAATTCTTTGTTAGAGGCTCTGGAAATCGAAAAAACTAATAATAAGTTTGAACTAGTTAAGGAGTAGAAAGAGTATATGTCTACTTTGAAAATAGAATCATTTACTTCAAGCAATCTTTCGCATTATAAGACTTTACATAGTTTTAAGCGATTCGGAGAAATTACCAGTATAGATGAGTTTCATGAGTACTGTCGGTGGGCTAAGGAAAACAAAGTTAGTATTTATATTCTTGGAAATGGTTCTAATACACTATTTGTTAAGAATAATATCGAGACATTAGTATTGAAAAATAAACTTCCTAAGTATCTAAAAGCTTTAGCTAATAATAGATTAGAAGTTTCTTCTTCATCTACAATTATGGAAGTATTGAAGTTTTGTTATAAAAATTCGTGGGAATCTTTTTATTATCTTGCTTCCGTACCGGCTACTATTGGAGGTGCATTAGCAATGAATGCTGGTCGTGGAAGAAGTCATGGTTGTACAATATTCGACTTTATTGAAAGCGTGACTTTCTTTGAAGATGGATCTATTAAAACCTTGGATAAAAGTCAGATTGTACGTGACTACAGAGAAACAATTTTTACTGGTAAACATTCTAAACTTATATTAAGTGCTGTATTCCAATTTGAGTCTACAATGTTTAACGATAATCCTTTAATCTCAAGGCAAGCTTGGGCTAAAGAACACCAAGATAATATCGGTCCTAATTGTGGCTCTGTTTTTAAGCTCGCTAATTTAAAAATTCTTAAAAAACTTAAAGGATTTTCTATTGGTAAAGCAAATTTCTCTTCTAAGACAGATAACTGGATTCTTAATAAATCAAAAAGTAGTAGTTCAATCATATTACTGATTAAAATTACGAAGTTTTTGCATCTGGTATTAGCTAAAAAAATAGAATTAGAAGTAATTGAAGTTGATTAATTATGAAGAGACGTTTATTTAAAACTCTCTCAAATGCAAAACATTACTAAAAGCTTAGCTATTCTATAAATTTATGTCTAATTCTAATATTTCTTATGCTTTCGTATCAATAATCATACCAGTTTACAACGACTCTGAACGTCTCAAAATTTGCTTAAAAGCTTTAGAAAATCAAACATATCCTAAAGATTTTTATGAGATTATTGTTGCTGATAACAACTCAGAAGAGGATATAAAAAGCATTGTAAGCCAATTCAATCAAGCTAAGATTACTCGTGAAAGCCGTCAAGGTTCTTACGCAGCTCGCAACAAGGGTATTTCTGAAGCTAAAGGTGAGGTTTTCGGGTTCACAGATTCAGACTGTATCCCTGCTGCTGATTGGATAGAAAAAGGAGTTGAAAAACTTCAACAAACCCCTAACTGCGGATTAGTCGCTGGAGAAGTACAGCTTTTCTTTAAGAATCCTGAAAAACCTACAGTTTTTGAAATTTATGACAGTATGAATTTCTTACGGCAAAAATACTATATTGATAACTATAAATTTGGCGCTACAGCGAATGTTTTTACATTTAAACATATTTTTGAAGAAGTAGGTTTATTCAATTCTGAACTCAAATCGGGAGGCGATAGCGAATGGGGAAAAAGAGTTTTTGCAGCGGGTTATACACAGGTATATGCCGATAATGTATTTGTTGCACATCCTGCCAGATATGATTGGAAAGAAATACGAAAAAAAGCACTTAGAGTCACAAATGGATTTTCTGTACAAGGAAACAAACGCAAGTCTCTAGCTAATTTTGTTATAGAAATACTTCGAGATTTAAAATCACCCTCTAAAGAATTTAATCGAATATTTAATAATCCAAATTCCCCAGGAGTTATACAAAAACTTAAGCTGATTATTTTATTCATATCTATAAGACATATCAGAGCTGGAAAAAAAGTAAAACTATATTTGAATTATTAGGAATATCAAAATGTCAACTAATTTTGTCTCCGTAATAATCCCAGTCTATAATGACTCCGAACGTCTAAAGCTTTGCCTACAAGCTCTAGAAAATCAAACATACTCGAAAGATTTATACGAAGTCATTGTCGTTGATAATGCTTCTGAAGAAGATCTCAAAAGTATAGTCAATCAATTCAGTCAAGCGAAGTACACTTACGAAAGCCAATCTGGCTCCTATGTAGCTCGTAACCAAGGAATTTCAGTTGCAAAAGGTGAGATTTTAGCTTTTACCGATTCTGATTGTATTCCAGATTCAAATTGGATTGAAAAAGGTGTATCTGCTCTTCAAAGTACTCCTAATTGTGGATTAGTTGCTGGAAGAATAGATTTATTCTTTAAAAATCCAGACAAACCAACAGGGGTAGAATTATTTGAAAATATTGAACTGAACTTTTTACAAGAACAAACTTTAAAAAAGAGTAATTATGGTATGACAGCCAATATCTTTACATCCAAAGATGTAATTAATGATGTAGGCAGTTTTGATAGTACCCTGAAATCTGGTGGCGATCGCGAATGGGGACAGATGGTTTTTAAGAAAGGTTATAAACAAGTATACGCTGATGATGCGGTTGTAAATCATCCAGCGAGACATTCACATTCTCAACTTCGCAAACGAATTACTCGTCTTGTAGGTGGTAAATTTGACCGGATGATGAGTAAAAATCCTTCTTCAATAGAAATTGCCAAGGATATAGCTAATACTTTTAAACCTCCTTTTAGAAGCCTCCATCGTGCTTGGAAAAACGAAACTTTAAATGGCTTTCATCAAAAAGCTCAGTTTATTTCGGTGATGTTTTTCGCAAGATACATTTCAATTTCAGAAAAAATAAGACTTTATCTGGGTGGAAGATCCCAAAGAGGATAGTTGAAATTAGATTCGGTATCAAATTAAAACATTTTGTGGAGGTATAGAAATGATTACGAACGAACAATCTTCTAGTTTAAAAGATTTATCAGTATCTAATGATATGCCATTAGTAAGTGTTTTAATCAAAAACTATAATTACGAACTTTATTTGAAGCAAGCTATAGATAGCGTATTAAGTCAAACTTATCAAAACATTGAAACAATCGTTATAGATGACGGTTCTACCGATACTTCTCGCGATATAATTGACAGTTATGGCGATCAAATAATTAAAGTATATAAGGAAAACGGGGGAGCAGCTTCAGTTATAAATGCAGGTTTTTCTGCTAGTAAAGGAGAAATTATTTGTATACTTGATTCTGATGATTTTTATCTTCCTGAAAAAATAGAAGAAGTAGTGAAGGTATTTAAATCTTCTGATGAATTTGGTTGGTGCTTTCACGATCTTAGATGGGTTAATGAAAATGCCGAACTTTTACCAGAAATTAGTACCCAACGTACAGCTAGCGAATGTGATATTAGAAACAGGTTTAAGTCCGGAAAACTACCTCCCCCACTTCCAGCTTCATCTGCTTTATGTTTTAGGCGATCGCTTTTTGAAAAAATATATCCTTTACCTGTAGCCAAACCTGTTAAGTCTAGCGACCATTATATTAAATATATGGCAGCAGCACTCAGCAAAGGTTATTTTCCAGGAAAGGTTTTAGCGTATCATCGATTACACGGTAATAATGCCGCTACTCAAAGAAATGATCGAAGCCATTTGTTAGCTAGAAAGCAGATTTATACAGGTATTTGGGTAAAGCAAGAGTTTCCGAATTTGAGAAAGTTTGCGAATAAATTAATGGGTGTTGGGATTGCTTTAAATATAAAAGCAGGAAATAAGGATATGGAAAACAATAAAGCAATTAGAGAGTATTTATCATCTTGTTCTATTTGGGATAGATTTCAAGTAAATTCAATCGGAATTGCTTACTATATAAAAAATAAAATTCAAGGACGATAGTTTTATATGTGAAAATATATTTTATTAACAAGATGCTGCTAAATACCCATCAAATTCAAGTTACTTATTTCTGGGTCAAATATCAGATTATGGTTATGGAATAATTACATTTTAAACTAGTAGCTGTAATATGATTAAATCAATTATCATCACTCACCAATATCCTCTTGATGCCCCAGGTGGAGGTACCAGAAGTTGCGTGCAAATCGGTCAACATTTGGAGAAAATGGGAGTAGAAGTAATCTTTATACCTATATCTAATAAAGAAACGCAGCAAGTAAATAGTCAATTTACTCAAGTTTTCCCTGTATCCCGGCACCCAGTTCATTACTTGTTAACTAGTTTTTCTGTAGCCCAAACAGTCAAAAAAATATTAAGTAAAAAACAAGTTGATGCTGTTATCAGTTGGGATTATGAAGGAGCTTTTTTACTTGAGCTGTTAAAATCAAAAAACGTTCCTTTTGGCATGATTGCGGCAAGACCTTCTTATGAAGAATGGATTAATCGCAAAACAGGTGGACAAATTAAACATCTAACTGATGAGTGGTTCCGTTGGCGACTTTTTAAGAACGCTGATGTAGCTTTTGTTTCCTCAGAATATACGCGAGAGGAGATGATAAATTTATTTGGCATTAACTCCGAACGGATAAAAATTACTCATCGGGGTATAGACAATATATTCGCTCAGGCTAAGCGTTCTCAACCAGACCAAATAACTAATTTCATTTTCTACGGTTCTTTTGCTCCTATCAAAGGAGTTTTTGATGCGATCGCAGCTTTAGGTGCTGTTCGCGATCATAAAAACTGGACTCTCAAACTTGCAGGTTGGCACAATGAAGAAGCTGTAAAAGCAGCCATACGAGAGCAAGGAATAGAAAAGCAGGTTTCTATCTTAGGAAAATTAACTCCTGAAGAACTTGTTAAAGAACTTGAATGGGCGCACGTTGCAATTTTACCTTCTCAAGCAGAATCTTTTGGTAGAGCTATCGCTGAAGCACAAGCAGCAGGACTTCCAGTTATTTCCTACGATATTGGGTCGATTCCCGAAATTGTTGAAAACGGCGTGACGGGATGGTTGGCTCCACATAAACACGTAGATAAATTAGCACAAGCTATTACCGAAGCAATACAAAATCCTGAAAAGACTTTTCACATGGGGATGAAAGGACGCGATCGCGTAACTAAATTGTTTTCTTGGGAAAATACAGCGAAGTTAATACTCGAAGGTATTGAAACAGCAAAGCAAGAAAAGCTCAGTTCGCACTATATATGATTTTATTTAAAGTTGATATTTTGAGGGTGAAAGATAAAAAATGCGTGTAGCGATTGTCAGAACGATGCCCGATTTTAGCATGGAGGTTTACGCTAACGGCGTGATTTCCGGGCTGCGAACTGTGCGACCAAATTGGGAAATTGTTGATTTAAAACCCCAGCCAGTTGATAGAAAAAGTCAATCTCCTATTCTCAGAGTTCAGAAATACTACGAGCGTTTCTGGCGTTTTCCGCAACTGGTAGAGCAGCAAAAAGCGGATGTTTATCATATTCTCGACCATAGCGAGGCACATATTACTTATGGGTTAAAAAAACTAGGTAAACCTGTTGTTGTTACTTGTCACGATCTAATTAATTTTTACTACAAAAATAATCTTCAAGGTTCGGTAAAGCTGCCGTTTATCAGTCATAGAATGTGGTTGTACGCTGTTAAAGGTATGAAGCAAGCTGATGCTGTAGTAACGGTTTCTTCAATGACAGCAAAAGATGCAACCAAAATTTTAGATATCAAGCCTGCAAAAATTTCAGTAGTTCCTAATGCTGTTGAATCTATATTTAAACCTTTACCCCAGGAAGAAATAGATAAGTTTCGTCAGCAATCTGGAATTTCACCAGAAACTTTGTGTTTATTAAATGTTGGTTCAAATCATCCCCGGAAGAATATTGATACTGTTTTGAAAGCTGTTGATGCTTTAAAGCAACGAGGTGTATCGGTTCATTTATGGAAAGCAGGTGCAGATTTTAACGAAGAGCAAACAACCTTTATACGCAATCAAAATTTAGAAAATAATATTAGCTATTTAGGAAAGCCAGATAAATCCAGTTTAATTCAAATTTATAATGCCGCCGATATCTTAATAGCGCCTTCTTTACATGAAGGATTTGGAATAACGCTTTTAGAAGCAATGGCTTGCGGTACTCCAGTTATTACTGCTAATGTTTCAGCGATGCCTGAAGTAGTAGATGATGCTGGAATATTAGTAGAACCATTAGATTATCAATCAATGGCAGATGCTGCGATTAATATTCAAAAAGATTCAACTTTCCGACAACAGTTAATAGAGAAAGCATTGACAAGAGTAAAACAATTTACCTGGGAATCTACATCCGAACAAATAGCCACAATTTACGAAGAATTGCTAAAAAATAAGCAAAAAAATCACTAATTTACAACTAATTATTTGAGGATAAATAAATATGCAATTAAATATTCTTGACTGTACTTTACGCGATGGCGGCTATTACACTAACTGGGATTTTTCAAATAGCTTAGTTCAAAACTATATTAGAACTATGGCGGATTTACCAATTGACTATATTGAAATTGGTTATCGCAATCCGACTCAACCAGGCTACCAGGGCGAATATTATTACTTGCCCAATTCTACTTTAATGTCGCTTTATGACATTATCAATGGTGGCCCAAAACTAGCAATCATGCTAGATGCTAAAAATTGCAATCCTGGTGACGTACCCAATCTGCTTAATGATTGCCGCGATATTGTTAAATTAGTTCGCATGGCTGTCAATCCTGCCAAAATAGAAGACGGAATTGCACTCGCCAAAGCTGTTAAACAGTGCGGTTTTGAAGTTGCTCTAAATTTAATGTACCTCTCCAAAGCTGGAGATGATTACAGCTTTTTATCCAAGTTTGAAGATTTAGAAAATGTAGTCGATTATCTTTACTTAGTAGACTCTTATGGTGCTTGCTATCCACAGCAGGTAAGAGAAGCGGTTAAGTTTGCTGTGGATAATTTACCGCAAAAAATTGGCTTCCACGGTCACGATAATATCAGCCTTGCTTTTGCTAACGCTCTTGCAGCATTGGAAGCTGGTGTAGATATTATAGATGCTACAGTTTTGGGTATGGGTCGCGGAGCAGGTAATTTACGTACAGAATTATTTATTGCCTATTTAGCTCAAGTCTATGATAAACCTATAGATTTATCGTCTTTAGCGGATTTGCTCGAAACTTTCCAGACCATGAAAAATCATTATGGTTGGGGTTCGGAACTACCTTACATTGTTTCCGGGTTGGCAGACTTACCGCAAAAAGATGTGATGGAATGGTTGGGTAAAAAGCGTTATTCTACAAGTACAGTAGTTCAAACACTGCAAGGAAAACAGCAAAATATATTCCCAAATCAAACTTATCCAAAACTAAGCGATTCTACAAAAAATCTTGATTTACAAAACTTCAAGACTTGCGTAATTGTTGGTGGAGGTTCCACAGCTGCGGAACATTCTGGTGCTATATCAGAATTTGTGAATAAACAACAAGGCTTGTTAATTCACTCTAGTTTAAAAAATGCTGAGGTTTACGCCAAAGCGAAAATTCCCCAAATTCTGTGTTTACCAGGCCGTGAAGCAGAAAAACTGAAGAGATTATCTTCTGAAGATTTACACAACCAGTTTAAAGGCTACGTTTTATCTTCCAGTCCTCGATTGACATCTGTAGTTCCTAGAGAAATATCAGAAAAAACTTTTGAGGTTGAGCCGATTATCCAAATCCGCGATAATTCTCAAATAGCATTGATGCAGCAAGATTCTCCTTTGGGTATTGGTTTGAGTATTGCTCAAGCTTTAAACATTGAATCTGTATATCTGAGCGGATTTGACGGTTATCCCGGCGGAAATGAAGTAGAGCAAGAATTGGCGATGGAAGTACAAGATATTCTCGAATATTTTACTACTTCTAATATAAATATTCGCGTCAGAAGTTTAACGCCAACTCGCTACGATTTGCAGCAGCATTCGGTGTACGCTTTACTTAGAAATTGAACTGGGGAGAGTATCAACTGTGACAATACCTTGTAAAGCCATTATTTTCGATTGTGATGGAGTTCTATTTGACTCCAACGCATTAAAAACAGCTGCTTTTAGAGAAGTTTTAGCTGCTTATCCTCAAGAAGTAGTAGATCGGTTTATTGTTTATCACCAAACTAATGGTGGTATTTCTAGATATGTAAAATTAAGGGTTTTCTTTACAGATTTTCTTAAAACCTCAGTTGATGAGGAGAAATTGCAAAAGTTCTTAGATGACTTTGGTAACTCCTGTCAGCGACTTTATCAACAAGCCGATTTAACACCTGGTTGTGTAACTGTTTTAGAAAAGCTTTCCGGGCATATTCCTCTTTACGTTGCTTCTGGTAGCGATGAAGCTGAACTACGAAAAGTTTTTGCTAATCGGGATTTAGATAAGTACTTTAAAGGTATTTACGGTTCCCCTAAAACTAAGCAAGATTGTGTTGCTGAAATTATCCAAAAATTAGATTTTCGCAAAGAAATAATTTTTGTTGGGGATGCACAATCCGATTGGAAAGCAGCTACCGGAGCAAATATAAACTTTGTGTTTATGGCTAAATTTTCTGATGCTGCTAATTCGATGAAACAAAAAGCCTTAGAAAATAATTTTCCAGTAATAGATACTTTGTCAGAATTATTATCACTGCTCGATTATACCCAGTTGTCAATATCCGGAAACCAGTAACAACTAGAAATATAGCAGTACGCAACCCAGGTTAAAAGATTTTAGAAGATTATTAAACCTTCGACCTTTAACCTTTGACCTTTAACCTAATATATTTATCAGGTGCATTTAGTACAATTCTCTGCCTAAAAATTAACCAATACTAGGAATTGTTTAAATGCCATATTCTAACTTACCAATTATCGCTTTCTTACCTTGTCGTCGCGGTAGCGAAAGAGTTAAACAAAAAAATACTAGAACCTTCGCTAATATTGAAGGTGGGCTGACAAAAATCAAAATGGAGCAGTTACTAAACTGTCCTGAAATTGATTCGATTGTTGTTTCTACCGATGACCCAGAAGTTGCACAAACTTGTCAAAGATTGGCAAGCAATCACACAAAAAATGTCAAAATTTTGGAACGTCCAGCCCATTTAGCAACTTCTACTGCTTCCACAGATGATGTAGTTAAATATATTCCAGAAATCATTTCGGATGGGGTGATTCTGTGGACTCATGTAACTTCTCCTTTTGTGGATAGTTCTGCTTATAGCAGTGCAATTCGCTCATTTTGTGAAAAGTCGAAAGATGGCTATGACTCATTAATGAGCGTTACCAGAGTGCAGAAATTTCTCTGGGATGAAAATGGGCCAATTAATTACGACCGAGAACAAGAAAAGTGGCCTCGGACGCAAACTTTACCGATTATTTATGAAGTAAATAGCGCTATCTTTTTAGCTCCGATTGAAATATATATTCAGCAGCAAGATAGAGTCGGTAAAAAAGTAATACCTTTTGAATTATCAGCATCTCAAGCAATGGATATTGATTGGGAAGAAGATTTTAAATTAGCACAGGAGTTGTGGCAACATGACAAATAATACTAGTAATGGTTTTGAGAAGTTAATGTGGCTGGATGACCAAATTATCGGCCTCTACAATTTCAAAATATGGGCAAAGTTTTTGTTCTCTGGTGGTGCGAAAAAATATGGGATGCAGAGAAATAAAGAACTCAAAAATAAACATTTAGGTAAACGCTGCTTTATTGTAGGCAATGGGCCATCAATTAAGCAGCAAGATTTAACTTTACTTAAAGATGAGTATACTTTCTTTGTTAACCACTTTTATCGCCATCCTCAAATAGAAGATATAAACCCTAAGTTTTATGGCATTATCGACCCCAAATTAATGAGTGGGGAATGGCCAATTACCATGCTTGATGAAATTCTGGAGAAATGTCCGGAAGCCAAGTTATTTATGTCGGCTCACTACCAAAGTATGCCGGAAATTACCGCTTATGCTGACAAAGCTGATATTCATTGGGTATATCCCAATCAGCTAGTACACAGCGGATTTTCATGCTCCACCGATTTAACCAGTTGTCTTGCAGGAGTAACTGTTACTACCATTTGCTTATTTGCTGCAATTTATATGGGTTTTGAGGAGATTTATTTACTTGGTGTAGATTGTGATGGTATTTTCCGCGATCTTGTAGACCAAAGTTCTCACTTTTATGAAGCAAAAAAAGAGAATATAGGGGATAACGATCCAGATTTAGTAGTAAGACATTTACGTGCTTCTATTCAAGGACTTCGTGGATGGGGAGTAATTGCTGATAAATTTAAAGATTCACCCCATAAAATTATTAACCTGACTAAAGGTGGTTTACTTAATGTTTTTCCCCGTCAAGATTATGAGCAAGTAGTCTTAGAGAAAAAATCGTTAAACAACCAGCAATTGATAACAAATAATAAATAAATTAAATATTGGATAAGACAACATATGAAAATTCTCATATCTGCATATTCCTGCGAACCTGGTAGAGGTTCCGAACCTGGCGTAGGTTGGAATGTAGTGCGAGCGGTTGCCGAACATCATGAAGTTTGGGTATTGACAAGACCTGATGAAAGTAAAGATATTATCGAAGCGGAATTAGCTCGTAACCCGGTTCCTAATTTGCATTTTGTTTACTTTACTTTACCTTTCTGGAAGGACAGCTTGCGGTGGGGACAATCGGGTGCGATGCAGATTCATTATTACTTGTGGCAAATTCAAGCATATTTTGTTGCTCGCAAGCTGCACCGTGAAATCAACTTCGATATAGCTCACCACGTCACCTTTGTCAAATATTCCAATCCCAGCTTCCTTTCACTTTTACCTATACCTTTTGTTTGGGGTTCGGTAGGTGGTGGTGAATCTGCACCCAAAGCTTTTTGGCAAGACTTTAACCGCAAAGCTAAAACCTATGAAAGATTGCGGGGATTAGCTCGCGGTGTAGGTGAATTAGATCCATTTACGCGCTTAACTGCTCGACGCAGTGCTTTAGTCAAAGCGACAACCGAAGATACAGCCCAAAGAATACGCAGCTGGGGTATTAAAAATGTAGAAGTAATATCCGAATCTGGTTTACCCCAACAAGAAATTCAGCGTCTTGGTCAGTTTCCTATGCCTGTAGGCTCGCCAGTTCGATTTATCAGTATGGGTAGATTGTTACACTGGAAAGGTTTTCATTTGGGGTTACGCGCTTTTGCTCAAGCTAACATTCCTGATGCGGAATATTGGTTGATGGGAGATGGAGTCGAACGCGATAACTTAGAAAATCTTGCTGAAGAATTGGGAATTACCCAAAAGGTTAAATTTTGGGGTCGATTACCCCGCGAGCAAAGCTTAGAAAAATTAAGCGAATGTATCGCGCTGGTTCATCCCAGTCTACATGATTCTGGCGGTTGGGTTTGTCTCGAAGCAATGGCGGCAGGTCGTCCAGTGCTATGTCTTGATTTAGGTGGGCCGGCAGTTCAGGTAACGTCAGAAACTGGTTTTAAGGTTCGGGCCGACTCTCCCCAACAAGCTGTAGAAGAATTAGCACAAGCTATGAGACGTTTGGCTTTTGAAGAACAACTTAGATATAGTATGGGAGAAGCAGCGAAAAGAAGAGTAACTCAAATATATAGCTGGGAACAAATAGGACTTTCCCTATCTCATCTTTATAAGAAAATTACCAAGGGTGATAATCAGCAACTTGAGCCAATATCAACTGATTCAAATAAATCAATTGCCGAATTACCTTCCAAGTAAAACAGAATAATTTAACTTTTAAAGCCATTATGCGTATTCTAACTATCCACAATCGCTATCAAATTCGAGGAGGAGAAGACGAGTGTTATGAGGCTGAGGTTAAATTGTTACGAGAAATGGGAGAAGAAGTTGATGTCTACGAAGAAAACAACGATCGCGTAGCAGCAACAGGTAAATTACGTATGGCTGCTGATACAATATGGTCGAAAGTTGCTTACGAAACACTTCAGCAACGATTAATAAAAAAACCATCAGATGTAGTTCACGTACATAATTTTTTCCCTCTGATTTCTCCCTCTGTTTATTATGCTGCCGCTTCTCAAGGAATTCCTGTAGTTCAGACTTTGCATAACTATCGGCTTCTTTGTCCAAATGCTTTATTCTTCCGTGAAGGAAAAGTCTGTGAGGATTGTTTGGGGAAATTCATTCCTTATCCGGGAGTTCAGCATGGTTGTTATCGAGAGAACAAAGTTGCTAGTGGAGCTGTAGCGACGATGTTGGGAGTGCATCGCGCGATGAATACCTGGACAAAAATGGTAGATTTATATATTTGTTTGACTGAGTTTGCCAAGCAGAAATTTATCCAAGCAGGTATTCCAGCAGAGAAAATCGTAGTTAAACCAAATTTTGTTAGCCCCGAGCCTACGGTTGGTTCTGGTAAAGGTGGTTATGCTTTGTTTGTAGGGAGACTTTCTGTTGAAAAAGGTTTAGACACCTTATTGGCAGCTTGGGAACAATTAGGGGAACAAATTCCGCTCAAAATTGTTGGAGATGGCCCCTTAGCCTCAGATGTTTTAGAAGCTACAAAACGCTCTCCTCATATTGAATGGCTGGGACGCAAGCCCATGTCAGAAGTACATGATTTGATGGGAGAAGCTATGTTTCTAGTCTTTCCATCCAAATGGTATGAAACCTTTGGTCGCGTAGCAATCGAAGCCTTTGCCAAAGGTACCCCCGTAATTGCAGCTAATATTGGTGCGATCGCCGAAATAGTAACTCCGGGAAAAACCGGACTTAATTTTCATCCAGGTGTTCCGGAAGACCTCGCAGATAAGGTGAAGTGGGTTTTAGGGAATCCAGAAACAATGGCTAAAATGCGGGAAGAAGCAAGACTTGAGTTTGAAGCTAAATACACTCCCAAAAAGAACTACCAGCAATTAATAGAAATTTATACCAAGGCTAAAAGCATCCGCACAAAGTTTTAAATATTTGCATTATCTAGAGGGATATATGAACACGCACTCAGCAATTTACAAGAAGCAGAAAGCGTTTATCAGTAGCTCAACGCTGATACTTTTAGCATTTGCTACGGCTTATTTTCCTCGAATTCTTAATGCACTCGGCGCTCCCTCTGCTATTAATTTTCTACATTTCGCTATAGTACCAATTGCTAGTTTATTCATTATTAATAAAACTAGAACAAAAGACCAGAATCAAATTGCTCTTTCTTGGGCAATTATCTCCGGTCTTTTTGCTTTATTTGCAATCATGACGACAAGTGCATTCTTTAATAAAGCTGGTTTTATTAATTTAGCCCTTGATTATCTATTGTTTGCAGAGCCTTTCATGTTGCTTCTGGCGATAATATGTATCCCTATGACGCTCAAAAGTTTCAATAAAGTAAGGTCTTGGCTATTACTTTTTGGATTAATCAATATAATATTAGCATTTGCTCAGGATATTTTGATTAAAGCTGGCTTACTTCGCGTGCCTAGAATGACACCAGAAGATAATGTTCAAGGAGTCTTCTATTTATCTGGTGCTGGTAACTATGTTTCTGTTTATGTATCATTTAGTTTTGCTTTATATTATTGGTTAACTGCAAAAAAAATACCAACATGGGTAAAAGCCTTTGGATTGTTTGCAGCATTTTATCAATTAATAGTTTCTGACTCCAAGCAAGTACTTTTATCATTACTAGTAGCTTGGATGATATTACTACTAACTAAATTCCAAGACTTTGGAAAAGTTGTAATGTATTTAGTCGGCTTAGTAATAATTGTTTTTAGTCTAGTTTGGTTTACACAAAATACAGATTTAGAAGCTTTTAGTGCTTTTAGATATTGGTTCAGTAGAACAGACCTTTATGGACCTGATGGTGAAGCAATTAATCTAAAATTAGCTGGCATTCGTAAAGTTATGTCTGCTTATGATTCGCCCATACATTGGCTGTTTGGTTTAGGGCCAGGTCATACTATAGGACGTTTGGGGGGATGGGTGCTTTTAGAATATACAAGCATGTTGGAACCATTGGGGGCTACATTTCATCCTGTGAGTATGGCAGCTAAGAACATAGTGGAAACTAGTTGGCTCGCAAAGGATTCGTCGCTATTTTCTCCTCTATTTACTTGGGCTGGTATCTGGGGAGATATTGGACTTGTAGGTTTAATTTCTTATTTATATCTTGCATTTATTACATGGAGCTTTCTAGGAAAAGATGATTTATCAAGATTTTTGATGCTTAATGTAGTAGTCATCGGCTTTATTTTGACTCAAATGGAAGAACCTGGATATATGCTGACTGTGGCAAGCTTAATTGGTATGCGCTGGCAAGAAAAACAACTAGAAAAGCGCGAGCGTGCTCGTATTGCACATTTACCTCCTGAATTCCAAACAACTAGTTAAGGCTGCATTATTTATATCATTACTTTTATAATTACTTTTATAATTACTTATGATAATACTTGTGAATTGTACCTCCCTACTCCCTGCCCAAACTAAATATTAAATTAATGCCGATACAGGTACTTCTAGCTTTAAATACAAGAAAATAATTTAATTTGCTTAATTAATGAAAACTTTAAATTAGCTAATTTATTATCATATTTTTACATATAAATAATACATCTTAAAACCTATATTATAGTCGATTTTTGTTCCACAAAAATTACAGAATAAAGCCAATTATATTTAATACAATTGTTACCAACAAAGTATACCAGTAGTCTTTTTTACATTAAAATATTGTTATATCATTGAATAATAATCATAAGTTTCCTGGATTCAGGGAATTTTATTTTATCTTATCAATAATAAAACGAAATTCAAATAATTCTAGGAGATAAAATGCTTATTAGCATCTCTGGCTTATCTGGTAGTGGGAAAGACACGAGCGCTCAATATTTAAGTAAGCGAGGGTTTCAAATTTTTTCTTGGGGTACTGCTCTTAGATTATATGTAGCCCAGAAATTTCACGCTCCACTTCCTCTTCAATACCAACAAGCTATTGAATCAGTGCCAAGTTATTTAGAAGCAGATAAAGAGTGGGAAAAAGAATCGGGGTTTTTAGAGCAACTTATAGCTATTTCTGCTTCCGAGAGAGAGCAAATCTATCACCAGAATTTAGTTAGATTAGAAAGAACATTATTACAAGGAACAGATATTGTTATAAACGATACTCGATTTCCTAGAGAGTTTGATATAGTTCAAAAATTTGGAGGATTTAATGTATGGCTACAAAGGGAAGAAAGATGTAGAGATACTCAAGCTCATGACAAGTATCTGAATCTTGATAAATTTGATTATATAATTAAAAATAATAATTCTTTAAATGATCTTTACATAGCTTGGGACAATCTTTTGGAACAACTCGAAAAACTTCATAGCTTTAGCAGTATGACGTATTGAAGTTAATGCAATAATTAAATAAAATCAACAGTTTTTGCACTATTTTTAA
Organism: uncultured Rivularia sp.; assembly: GCA_964395005.1. Taxonomy (GTDB): domain Bacteria; phylum Cyanobacteriota; class Cyanobacteriia; order Cyanobacteriales; family Nostocaceae; genus Rivularia. The sequence continues at coordinate 4,250 of CAYMZW010000021.1, read as the reverse complement.
AATATTTATTATTTAATACCTTAATAAATATTCATACTTTGATTTAACAACACAGCGATCGAACAATGGTCTATAATATCAGATGTATGAAACCAGCGCAACCATCAATCTAAATATCTGTACTAAAAGAAAAATACGGAAGCCGATCGCAAGCCGCAGTTACACTTTACAATTTAAAACGATCGCGCAGTCGTTTTATTCTTAACTTTCTTGATAAGTAGCAATATAAAAAGATTGATTATTTTGGGATACAGATATTTATGAATAAAATATGAATAAAAGGTTTTCAATTTTATATTCATAACTGTATTTTTAATCATTGATTACTTTTTTGATTAAAGCCATCCACATATCTGGTGGGTTCGAGTAGTAATCAATTTGCTCTACTTGATATCGATAAGATTTCGAGTTTATTTGTAACACTATATAGTCATGGGGTTTGACACCTTTACCTCGTGCTGTCATATAAGCTGTTGTAAGATTCTCTGCGGTTTCAAATACGTAGTCTACACCAGCTACGCGCTGAGTAAAATCATGGGTTTTATGTTTGTGCAGCTTTAATTTGTCTAAGATGAAATTTCTTACAGATAAAAAAAACACGTTAAGGTTGATGCCCGACCTGCTAAATGACATAAGATAATTGAGAAAATAAAGAGAGCTGTTTCTTGCACAAACAATAGTTGTAAGTGTGTTTTGAGATCGAAATTAGTAAAATCTTCCCCAATATAATAACAAGATTGATAAGTATTTAAGAAATAAAGCTTGTAGTCGGCGTATAGTTTCTATTTTCGTCGTTTTTCGTTAGTAGGTAGTAGTTTTGTAGTTATGAATGATATATAAGTTGATGCTCCCATCCCTTGCACAGAGAGCGATTTAGCGATTGGGGTGCCTATATTTATGTTTCTTGAGAAGAATAGGATGCTTTTGCACAAAATTCAACACCAAACTACTTGACACTGCCCGAGCAAGAAGCTATAGTTACTAGAGTAAAGTTAATGGGGTGTCGCCAAGTGGTAAGGCAGCGGGTTTTGGTCTCGCCATTCCTAGGTTCGAATCCTAGCACCCCAGTTTATTAATAAGCTCAAAAATATATTTCTTATGAGCGATCGCCTTTCTAATGTTAGAGAGGTTTTTTTGTTTAATGATATTATTGCGGTTTGATTGTTTTTAAATACCGTTAGCTGATAGCCTTGTCCTATAAGTTATGAGCGTTTATTAGCTCCGGGTGTTTTGGCTTAGTATAAGAGATATATTCTTTATGCAATCTTTTTAATATATGTAAAGCGCTATATTGCAACATACATTTGTTATTTGCAATAATTGTTACTAAGTATTGAGATATATTTTATTAGGCTTGACTGTGTATATCAGATTAATAATTAATGCTAAAAGAAAATAAAAATCAGTAAAATTATTGACACTATATTTTCCGGAAAAAACAAAGTAACTTGTGAATTAATACACTGAGTTAATTGTAAAGATAAATTATCTTACTTAAGATAGGATGGGGTCAAACTCCGGTAAAGCAAGGAATCTAACCACTGTATTCAAAACTGAATTTGTGTATTTTGTAAAAATAGTAGTGATAATTTGAACATAATTTATTACAATTGTAAATGAATCAACAAGCACCGACTAAGTAATGATACTGTACGCATAGTGCATCGCGAGCCGTAGACTGGTATCCTCAATACTTCCGCACAGGGTGGTATATCTGTCAGATAAGTCGTTAACAAGACAAGACGGAAAGCTTGAAGAGTGTCTGGAGATTTGTTAACTTCTTGAGAAATATAGGGTGCATCGCTGTTGTGAAGACATTTAGGTGAATCGTCTGGCGATGGTGTCTTTAAGAAATCAAAGCGACAAATTACATCTATATTAAGTACTTTTAATTTACTATGACTATGCTGAAGTCAGAAAAAAATTCTTACCTTTATTCTCAAGCAGGTACCCCCTTGAATGATTCTGAAGAAGGTGGATTGAATTTAGGACAAGTCGGAGCGGCTCTACGACGGCGTGCATTTTTGATTGCTGGTTGCACGGGGATAGTAGCAATGGCTGGGGTGCTGAAGGCAGAAACAGATCCTCCGATATATCAAGGTCAGTTTGAGATTTTAACTGAACCCGTGACTGGTGAGAGTAAAGCTGTATCAAACGTACCTCAAACTTTGAGTTCTGAGAATGGGATCGCAGTTCCTGAGTCGGAACAAGATGTTGCAACTGCTATTCGAGTGTTACAAAGCCCGCGAGTACTAGATCCAGTTATAAAAGAGCTTCAGACAAAGTATCCAGGTCTGGAATACGAATCATTCGTTGAAGGTTTAGTTATTGCGACCGAACGAAAAAATATTCTTACAGTAGGATATATCTCTCCTGATAAAGAAATAGTAGAGTATTATTTATCTCCTGGCGAACAAATAGAAGGAGGTATAAGTGACAAGCAACAGAAACAATTAGTAAGAGATGTCTTAAACAAAGTTAAAAAGGCTTATCTAGAATATAGTTTAAAAGACCGTCAGGAAGACATCGATCAGGCGATCGCGTTTGTTCAAGAACGAATCACTAAGGGTGGACTGAGACAGAGAGTTGAGGAGTTGCAGAATAAGTTACGAACATTGCGTCGCGTAAACAACCTGATTGAACCTACACAGAAAGCGAATCAAGTGTCCGGGCAAATTTCGACTTTGACGCAAGAGCAATTAAGCAACCGGGTAGAGTACGAACAAATGGTGGCTCAGTATCAGCAGTTACAAAAAGAATTAGCGCAGCAGCCAGAACAGAGGGCTGGTAACTCGATACTCAGTGAAAATTCTCGCTACCAGAAAATCTTAGACGAAATCCAGAAAGCTGATATTGAAATTAAAACAAACTCTGCTACATTCACGGATGAAAATCCAACTATGCAGACTTTACAGCAAAGGAAAGCGAATTTGATTCCAATGCTAAATGCAGAAGAGCAGCGGGTTCAACAAGAATTTCAAAGTCGCATTCAGACACTGCTAGCTCGCGATTTATCTTTGGCTGATAAATTAGACAAGCTCAATGCAGAATTGAGAAACTTGGCAACTGTTACCCGCGATTACGAAAATATTCAGCGGGATTTACAGATTGCTACCGAAGGGCTAAACCAGTTTTTAACCAAGCAGCAAGCTTTGGAAATTGAAAAGGCTCAAACACTGCAGCCTTGGAAGTTATTAGATCCTAAACTAACTAAAGTTGAAAATCCTGAAGCTATGTCACAAAGTGCTAAGAAGAACTTAGCTTTAGGTGGAGCTTTAGGTTTACTGTTGGGTATCGGTGCTGCTTTAGTCGTAGACAAGTTAAGCAATGTTTTCTACACTTCTAAGGATTTAAAAGAAACTACCAGATTACCGTTATTAGGAGTAGTTCCTTTCAGCAAAGAACTTGCAATTAGCAGTAAGCAAGATGGACAAGGTAGTAGAGTTCATCAAACTGCTCGTGCATCCTTCTTTGAAGTTTTTCGCTCTCTTTATACCAATATTCTGCTTTTGGGTTCGGATACACCAATTCGTTCGCTTGTAGTTAGTTCGGCAACACCAGAAGATGGTAAAACTACTGTTGCAATACAGCTAGCTTTAGCAGCAGCAGCTATGGGACAAAGGGTATTATTAGTTGATGCAAATCTCCGGTGTCCTACTATACACAAACGTGTAGGATTAATGAATATTCAGGGTTTAACGGATATTATTTCTTCCGAATTAGAGTGGAGCAATGTAATTGAACGCTCTCCTCTGGAAGATAACCTGTATGTTATGGCTGCTGGCCCGGTTCCACCAGACTCTACTAGGTTGCTGGCATCGGTGAAAATGCAGGATTTAATGAACGAACTCCATAGCAGCTTCGACTTAGTAATTTATGACTCTACGCCTATAGTTGGTTTTGCTGATGCGAACTTGTTAGCTGCCAATACCAATGGTGTGATGCTGGTAGCTGGTTTAGGTAAATTGAAACGTACCGCATTCGCCCAGGCATTAGAAGAAATTCAAGTGAGCGGTACTGCTATTTTAGGTTTGGTAGCGAATAAATCTAAAGAATCAACTTCAATCTCTCAAAGTAATTATCAACAGTATTACAAGATGAGTAGAGAAAGAATTAATTTAGGTGATGCAACATTGGCTGATAAATCTTCAGTAGATAACATTAAGGTATGATGCCTAAGTTAGGAGTTAAGAGTTAAGAGTTAAGAGGTAAGAGTTAAGAGGTAAGAGTTAAGAGGTAAGAGTTAAGAG
>CAYMZW010000020.1:4371-31574 GCA_964395005.1 uncultured Rivularia sp. | reverse complement strand
CCCAATTCCTAACTCTTAAAAAGTAAACGTAGTTCTCAACGCACCAATAAAGACATCATCATTGTCTTCATCTTGATTGGGAGACTTTAACCAAATGACTCCAGGTGTAATGGAAATGTTGTCATTTAATGGATATCGGTACAACGCTTCAATATGAATAGGTGTATCATTTTCAAAGTTGACTGGGCGTGGTGAAATGTCGCCAGCGTAGGGTTCTGCACCTGCAATGATTGCACCTAAACCACCTTTTTTACCCAAGTCGGGGAATACTAAAGCCAGGGCGTAGTTCCAGATTTCGGCATCTCCTCCGTTATTAAAATCAACATCGGTATAGCTTCCCCAACCCCTGATACTAAATTTGGAACTAAGATCGAGTTGAGCCTGTACGCCGTAGGAGTTACTGTTAATTCGTCTTTCTTCGGTACCGGGAAGCAAACCGTTAGCGAAGTTGGTTCCCGTGCCACCGAAGGCAAAAGTTCCTTCACCTGGATCGTAACCGTTGACGTAGGTTAAACCGAATTTAAATCGTTTGGCTGGTTGAATAACAATCTGTCCTAAAGCAGAATAATTTCCATTAAATAAGCCTCTTTTCTCAGCAGGATCGGCACCTTGTTTGGCAAGATAACCTCCCTCAAGCTTAATCGCCGAGCCGAGCTTGTAGCTAAAACCCGCACCTGTTGAAGAGCGAGCAATTCCCAAGCGATATATAGGATTTCGTTCGGCAAACCTAGAAAGCGCACCAGTACCACCACCACCAGTATTTAAGCCGGAGTTAAATACATCTGCGTAGAAGTGATGCGCCCCCAAACTTGCCATTGTAGTTACTTTGAGCTTATCGCCAACTGGGAAGACGTAGTGCAATCTATCGAGAATAATATCATTACCATTGGGGCCATCATGAGCAAAACGTCCTTCATTCGTACCAATTTGGGTAGCGAATGTGTTACCAATATTTCCCGCAGTTAGACGAGTAAACAGCTTATCTTTTCCAGTAAAACTAGTTACTAACTGAAGACGAATTTTATTGTTAAAGACAATTTCGGTATCTACATCATCACCCTCTGCACCAGCTAAAGTAAAAGTCGCTTCACCTACTAGTTTTGTGGTAGTTGAAAATTGATTTGCTTCGATTTCGGCTGTACGAGCTTCTAATGCATCTACTCTACCGCGCAGAGTTGCAAGTTCGGCCGAAAATTCTGACTGCAATCGCTGTAAAATCTCTAAATCTTGTCGAGATACTATATCGGCAGTCGCAGTTGCAATCAATTCATTAACTCTATCCAAGCAAGCGTTTAAACCTGCGGCGAATTCGTAACGAGTTAAAGCCCGGTTTCCGCGATAAGTTCCGTTTGGATAACCTGCTATACAACCATAGCGTTCAACTAAGGATTGTAAAGCCACAAATGCCCAGTCTGTGGGTTGAACGTCGGATAGTTGAGAAACGGAAGTGACTTGAGATATTACTTGTTTTTTATCGGTTTGAGCGAGTTTTTCTACCGATAATGTATTTGAATTTTGCTTATAATCGGGTTTGGAATCGAGATTATTTTCTGAATTTTTAGCTATTCCACTTAATTGAAAAGATGTCTGAGAAACTTTTGATAAATCTTCAACTATTACCTCGGAATCGGGCTGCGCTGCTGTTGCTAATCCAGGTGTTAAACCTGTTGTAACTGCCACTATTAAAGTAGTACTTAACAAAACAGGACTACTAACCCACAATTTCATAATATTCTGTATCACTCGCTACTCCTCACACTGCTCTGAAAAACTTTAACGAATTATATAAATTCGCTTCCAGAAGTTAGAATTAATGTAGATAATGATACAGCAAATCGAGCATATTCTTAAGTAAATTTTGTTAAGATATCAAAACATTTTGATATGTATGAAAGATGATGATTTATTCCAAGCATTTCTAAAGGAGCAATTAATATTAAAATTAAAGTATATAGTTTGTAGTAAAGGCTTTAGCCTAAAAAATCATCTTTTATTTAAAAAACTATGGGATTCTATTCGCGGAAAATTTTTCCTTATCTTCTTGACTGGTCGCTATCGGATGCTACTTTTAATAAATATCGTCAAGAAATTTTAGCAGAAGTGGAAGGAGAAGTTTTAGAAATTGGTTTTGGAACGGGTTTAAATCTTTCTTTCTATCCAGATGAAATTCATAAAATAATTACTGTTGATAATAATCCCGGAGTTCATAAACTTGCTCAAAAAAGGATTGCAAATTCTAATATTACGGTAGATCATCGAATTCTCAGTGGCGAAAATCTACCTATGGCGGATAGTACTTTTGATAGCGTTGTTAGTACTTGGACTTTATGTAGTATAGAGAAAGTTGAGCAAGCCGTTAAAGAAATTTATCGAGTATTAAAACCTGGTGGAAAATTCTTTTTTATCGAGCATGGTTTGAGTAATGAGCCATCAATTCAAACTTGGCAAAATCGATTAAATCCGATACAAAATGCGATCGCAGATGGCTGTAATCTAAATCGTAATATTCGCTCTATTCTAGAACAAGAATTTAGTCGGGTAGATGTAGAGGAATTTTATGCCGATAAAACGCCTAAATTTATGGGCTATATGTATAAAGGTGTGGCGATTAAATAAAGTCTGTCCCATTAGTTGTAAGGGCTTTGATTATATAACCGCAGAGGGCTAATGGGTTGTAGAGACGTAGCAATGCTACGTCTCCCTACGGTTGTGGGAAAAACAAACCCTTCAGAATTTATGCAATCAACCACTAGCTCCAGTAAGTTAAAGGCTTAGTTTTACCTCTATAGCCGATAAACATAGACATAGAAGCTCGCGGGCCATTTTGACAAGGGCGCACGGCATGAATGTTTCCAGAGTCAAACAGGATTAATTCTCCTGCTTGTGGTTTGATTGTTGCGGTTGCTGGTGGGAGAGTTTTTCTATCAATAATTCCTTCATACTTGAATTCGCGATCGCGAATTTCTTCTTGTTCTGTATTAGATGGTTTGCTGTTCCAAATTTCTAGTTCACCACCAATTTCAGGAACGCGGAGGTAGATATTGATGGATAACTGAGCGATCAAGTTTTCAAAGCAGCAAATGGGAGGTATGGGAGAATCTTCAATGTCTCTTGCCAAGATGTCTTGATGAGGTGGTAACTCGAAGTTATCTTCAAATACTCTACCGATACCGGCTAGCATAGTGCGATGGTGAACGTTTTCAATGTGCGCTCCTGCTAACCACATTTCTTGTAGGTGCAGTTTTAATTTATCCAGTGGGGACATAGTAGGAAATAATGCTGCACGAAGAGACTCAATAGACACTCCCGCTTGTTGGTAATAATCTTGCAGCTTTTCAACACAACAATTGGTTTCAAAGAATGTGATTGCTGTTCTTTGTACTCCTACATCAGGTGCGCGATGATACCGCTCCAAGTTCTTTTGCTGGATCAGTTTTTGACTGATTTGTTCGGATTCTTGTTGCGGATAATAATTCGGTATGCGTAAGGCTAGGATTTTTCCATGTAATAAATCAACGAAATCTACTAGCTCTAGAGTTTGAGAAACTTTTATCTGTGTAGGCTTTTGTCCTCGATCTGAATGCATATTAGTAAAGGGTGTCAAGTAACATCAACTGTCTGTTTTGAGGAGTTGAACAATAGAGATGTTCAACTGGTAGATGCAACAACACTTAATTATTTAGACGATGGTAATATCCATAACCATATCGTTGAAATCCCTGTCGCTGCTGTTGTTTGCAGCACCTGTCAAATCTTCAAATGCAAATCGGAAGGTATTGTTGCTACCGTTACCTAATTCCAAAATGTGATGGACATTATCGCCGTTAGCAGCACTAAAGCTGAAGAATGCTTGGGCTTCACCGCTTTCAAAATCGCTGATGTTACCATCCTGAATTAAATAGGGAGCTAAAATACTTCCAGCAGGTAGATTCAAATTAAAGTTAGAAGTACTCAAGTTATCTTCTACTGCAAACGATGCAACACTTCTAGCGATCGCTGCTGCTGCATAATCTTCATCATCAGTAGTCCATGTTTCCCCTGTAACGGAATCTACAATGGTTCCTTGCTTATCTGCAACTACGTAAAAACCAACTTGATTGTCAAAGCTCGCTTCTCTGCTGATACTGATTTGAGCTTCTCCTGATAGATAAGTTAAATCTAAAAGTCCATCATCAATAGGATTACTATCAGAAGGTGTAGAGAAAACATTAGCTGCAAGATTACTAATTTCAGTGTTTAGTTTAATAATGTCAGCATAAGTTGTTTGCTCGATTTCTGCGATCTCTTCAGCGGTAAAGAAACCACCATCTTCGATGCTTCTTTCATACCAAAAGCGATCGCCATCTCTAAGACGTTCAAATTGCTCGACTAATATAGCCTGAATGCTTTCACCAGCACCCGATGGAGTCACGGAGTCTTCAGCAAGTATACCAACGAGCAAGTCTACATCTTCGACAGTGTGATATAGCTCTTGTAGGGTTTGAGCTAATTCGCTATCGGAGGTAATTTCGTCAAAACTAGTTACTCTCTCCAAACCAAAACTCGCTCTTACCTGGTTATAGTCGGCTACACCTCTGTCTCTTCCTCGCTGCATATTTGCCGAATAAAGGTCAAAACCAACTCCAGCAGGTGGAAACAAAGCGTTTCTGAGATCGAATACTATATTTGTATCTACGTCTTCATCTACTGTTGCAACGCTTCCACGCAAGATGTTATCGACATCGCTACCAACGTTGATATTAGGAGCGCCAAATGTCGTTAACAGAGGTATTGTAACTGCATTTCCGTCAGCGTCGATAGTCTGTATCTTGTTACCTGTTTGAGAATGTCCCAGACGAAATCCCCCAACGTTGAACTCATCAGAAATTTGTGGGGATAAGCTTGAGTCATAACCAGTGTATTCAGAAATTACATTACCAATTTGAAAAGGAAGCCACTCATAAGCCACTACCTTTTGAAACTGAGCAATGTTAATTTGACGCGCACGCTCAAAAATCTTGTCATCATTCCAATCAGAATGATATCTAGATAACTCAGCAGCAATACGATTATGATTGCGAAGCCAAATAGTATGTTGAGAAGCTAAACCATCTTGCTCGCTGACTCTATCATCACCAGCAAGAAAACCTACTCCCTGAAAAAAACCTCCCTGAGTTAGATTATTTTCGTCTGCTGGAAGTAAGTCATCATTAGTAGCCGCAGTTTCTTCAGAAAATACTAATAATTTACCTTCAGAAAAAGCTCGTACTGCTGTTGAAAATACTTCATCGGAACCGTAAACAGCAGAAAGATCCAGCCAATGAGTTAGATCGTTGGGTGCTTGACCTGGTATTAATGAGCCATCCTCTGAGATAATGCCCGTACCGGGAGCAAAATCGTTTCTAGTTATTTCAAACTGCAAACCACCATCTTCTTGTCTAGAAATAGTTGGTAAAGGTGGACTATCTAAAGGAAAATTTGGGTCATCTTCAGGAATATCGATAGGAATTCTTTCCTCTCCCACACTAGCAAAATTAAGCTCGTGATTAATAAACTGTCCAAATTTCCAGTTTAAAGCACTCAGATTGGTATTAGGAATTGACTCTCCTAATTCAAGTTTAGAAGTTGCATTACTAATTACACGAGTGCTGGGACGATTATCGGGATCTAATAATACAAATGGAGCATTTTGAACGTTACTTAAGCCATTTGTATTTTCAACAACATTGAATCCCAAATCAATTAATAATTCTTTTTCTGCTTCGGTGAAAATTGGTATGGGTTGACGATTAACAGCATTACCATCCACACCAATAATCGGATTATTTTCTGCATCTGTAGCAATTCCCGCAGGAGAAGAAACACCGTCTTCATACTCAGCAGGAGCGATACGAATAAATGGACTGCTCGTTTTACCTAAAGATTTGTCATCTAAATTATTAGCAGAACCATCTATAGTACGAATCGAATTTTCATCCCCAGGCACCAACGTACCATCTTCAAACGGATCTCTATTAATTAATGACATAAATACGTAAAATACTGTTGAATCCATTATAACGAAGGCAACATCATATCTTTGATATATGAAAAACAAGCATAATATTATTGCAGTCTTCCGATACAAATTCAAAAAAACTTTATATATAAATGTAGTTTGCTTGATTTTATTTATCTGATTTAGTAATTTAAACTCAAGTATTTTTTATTATGGTAAGCAGTAATTTATCTGTATTTATATAGCGATAACTGTACTATAAAGTATGCGTTTGTTTACTTGCCTAATATGATTTTTTAGGTAGCGAAGATTGTTTCAGTTGCAATAACGATTTTGCTTTGCATAAATTATGGATGTAAAATAAATATAGATAGCAATAAAATTGCTGGTACTGATAATTAAGGTAGCAATGCTTAATTGGAATCTCGTTAGTGAAGTTGGTTATCCTAAGTTTTTTTATAGATATTTTATCCGGCAATTTTGCAAACGCATTTTAAAAAAAGATAATAGTATCAAGTTGAATGAGGGAATCTTTATCAATCTTCCCCGTAATAGTAAATTCGGAACTGAATTATTTGTCAAAAATGGTTCTGTTGATTGGGGAAGTGAAGAATATTTAATTAAATTTCTCGAAAAATCTAAAAGCTTTTTAGATATCGGCGCAAATATTGGTTATTATTCATTACTAGTTTCTCCTTATTGTCATAGCGTTTACGCTTTTGAACCAGATTTAAGGAGTATTAAGGCTTTAAAAGAAAATGCCGAAAAAGTTGATAATGTCACGGTTATCCAAGAAGCTGTTTATTCCGAAGCCGGTGAAATGCAGTTTGATGTTACAAAGCTACCAGAATTAAGTGGATTAAATACAAAACCGGAAAATTCTAATAATTGTATGAAGGTGAAAGTTGATACTTTAGATAACTTTGCGAGCAAAAATCCTAATTTAAAAGTTACTGCAATCAAAACAGATGTGGAAGGTGCAGATACTGAAGTGTTGTTAGGTGGGAAAAATTTAATTAAAAACCAACAACCTTTGATTTTATCGGAAGCTTTTCCTGATAGTCGCGTTTTGAGGTTTGCAAAAGAATGCGATTATTTAATCTTTGCATTTATCAAACCGAAAGATAAATCAAAAATGCATTTAAAACCAAAGTTTATCCAAATTACTGAGTATCCTAAAGATTATCGTCCGAAGATGATTTTTTTAGTTCCAAAAAGACTTCATCAAGATTTTTTTGATTTACTTTGATGTAAATCTTTTATACATGGTATTAACAGTTTTACTCCGATCGGATATTAAACAATAATTAGATAGTCATCATAATTTAACTGACAATTTAAATATTTTTTTTATTTAATGCAGTGATAATAGTATATTATTTTTATTTCCTTGACATATTATTTGATATATTAGTTATCAATAGTCAATTATCTATTACAGTCATGCGTACAAAACTATATATCTAAAAATATTAATATGAATATTGTGATATAAAATACAAAATATCAGGAAGACATTTCTAGAATTTACTTAACTAAGAATTTACGATAAATCTAACTATTGAAGGGCATGAACTAAGTAATAGAGTGCTATAAATTATAACAAGCAAGATTTAGTAAGTATATTTTTAGTTTTTTTCATATTTATAGATTACAAAATGACGGATAATTGCCTTAATACATCCCAAAATGGCCAAGGGTTTTCTCCCTCAGAACAAAGTTTTTCTGAGTATGAGTCTGCCGATGTTGGAAGCTCTGTTGCAGAATCTCGACAAGCAAATCTTGATATGGAATGGGCGCAGTATTTTACCAAAACTGTAAGATACATTCGTCAATCTCTTGTTAAAGAAGATATTCTCAAAACTGCAACTGAGGAAGTGCGTCGAGTAATCGATTGCGACAGAGTAGTTGTATATAGTTTGAATGAAGAGGAGCAGGGAGTAGTAACTTCCGAATCGGTTTCTCCTCGTTTCTCAAAAATTTTGGGAGCAACCATCATAGATCCTTGTTTTGAAGCTAAATACATCGAAAAGTACCAAAATGGCAGGGTTAAAGTAATTCCAAATATTTATGAAGCAAACCTCGATCCTTGCCATATCGAGCAACTCGAAAGACTCGAAATCAAAGCGAATTTAGTTGCGCCAATTATTAACGAAGGTAAATTGCTAGGTTTGTTAGTTGCCAATCAATGCTCCCAACCGCGCTATTGGCTAGAGCATGAAATCAGGTACTTTTCTCAGATTGCCATGCAGGTAGGTTTTGCTCTCGATAATGCCAATGTTTTAGCAGAAGTTGCCAATCTCAGAAATCTTGCAGATATCGAAGCTCAATGGACGCAGTATTTTAATGATACTGTTAAACTGATTAGGGAATCTCTAAATAAAGAAGATATTTTCAAAATAGCAACTGAAGAAGTACGTCGAATATTAGATTGTGAAAGAGTAGTTGTTTATAGTTTGAATCAAGAAGAGCAGGGAGTGGTAACTGCCGAATCGGTTGCTCCTCGCTTCACAAAAATTTTGGGAGTAACGATTATAGATCCTTGTTTTGAAGCTAAATACATCGAAAAATACCAAAATGGCAGGGTTAAAGTAATACCTAATATTTATGAAGCAAATCTCGATCCTTGTCATATAAAACAACTTGAAAAACTCGAAATCAAAGCCAATTTAGTTGCGCCAATTATTAACGAAGGTAAACTGCTAGGATTATTAGTTGCTAATCAATGTTCCCAATTTCGTGATTGGCAATCTTATGAAATCAAGTATTTCTCACAGATAGCTATGCAGGTAGGCTTTGCTCTTGAAAATGCCAACGTTTCAGCAGAAGCTAATAATCTTAAACAGCTAGCAGATACCGAAACTCAATGGACACAATATTTTACCGACACCGTTAAACTGATTCGTCAATCTCTGAATCGAGAAGATATTCTCAAAACTTCAACCGAAGAAATCCGCCGCATATTAAATTGCGATCGCGTAGTAGTATATGGACTCAATCAGGTAAACTATGGAGTGATAATTGCTGAATCAGTAGCTCCTCGCTTCACAAAAGGTTTGGGAATGGTAATGGAAGATCCTTGTTTTGAGGCTAAGTATCTCGAAAAATATCAAAACGGCAGGGTAAGAGTAATTCCCAACATTTACGAGGAAAATGAAAATTTAACTGCTTGTCATATCGAGCAACTTGAAAGACTTGAAATCAAAGCCAATTTAGTTGCACCAATTATTAACGAAGGCAAACTGCTGGGTTTATTAGTAGCTAATCAATGTTCTCAATTTCGTGATTGGCAATCTTATGAAATTAGGTGGTTTTCGCAGATTGCCATGCAGATAGGTTTTGCTTTAGAAAATGCCAAACTAAAAGAAGCTAACCGCAAAGCAAATGAATTAAATAAAAGTATTTTTCTTCCCCAACAAGAAGATTTAAAACAGGTAGTTATCGACTTATCCCAAGATAGCCAAATGATTTTTAAAGCCTTCTTGAATAAAAGTTTAAACTTATTAAATTATTTTGCTGCTTGTCGTCAGCAAATTAAAGATATTTTAGATAGCGCTAAAGTCATAAAAACCACCGCCGAGGAAGTAGAAAAACAAGTACGGCGAAACTACCATTTGCTAGAAGAAGAAAGAGAAAATATTAAATCTACATTAGAAAGTATTCCTATGCTTGAGGAAGCTATGTGTGTAGCAGCATTACAAAGTAGCAAACAAAAACTCGATCATATTCTCACAGCCAACGTACAATTAAATAGATTAGTCGGTAAAATAACTCAAACTGCTACCAATCAGACACAAACTCTTCAAGAAGTAGAGCAAAACATGATATCTGCACATAAAATTGCTCAGAATATTTCCGAAAAATCACAATTTTTAACAAATTTGTTCGCTCAACTATCAGCATTTGCTCAAAAAAGTACAGAGAAAATTATGTTTTGGGAACGTCTCAAGAGCTTTATGGCTTCTTTCCACAAATTGATCGTATCTGTTATTCAGAAGAATTGAATAATGGGGAATGGGGAGTAGGGAGTAGGGAGTAGGGAGTAGGGAGTAGGGAGTAGGGAATAGGATTTTATCATTTTAAGTATTATTATTGTTAACTGTTCACTGTTAACTGTTCACTGTACACTGTTCACTGTTCACTGTTCACTGTTCACTGTTCACTGTTAACTGTTCACTGTAATGCCATCTGATTTATTTTTAGAAGTTAAAACTGTTGAGGAATTACAAGATAGTGCTTGTTATTTCCCCATACAAAATGGGCGCTATGAAGTAAAACCGGGTATGATGTCTTTAGATATGAATTTTGGTAATCAAGCTGATAGTAAGCTGTTTCAATTAGATAGTAATTTTGATAGTTATCGTCAAATTAAACTTGCAGCGCGTAAATCTTGTTTAAGCAAGTATTTTCAAACTTTTAATTATAGTGATTCAGTTGCTCAAGCAGTAGCTCAATTAATAATTAATCGTTTAACTGAGGAATACCCGCAATATTTTCATCTTGTTGATTGTGGTAATAAATTAGTGTTTCATTGTCGGCTTAGCAAAGACATATTGTATTTAAATAAAAATTTTGAATTAGAAAAATACGAATCACCGGATAATATCATATTTGGCGTTAAGCAAAGCTCTACCAAAGGCGATCGCCCTGCTATTTTAGATATTTTAGCAACACAAATACAGTCGGATATTGTAGTTATTAGTCGTAACGAAGATGGCGATAACTGGATGAGTGCAATTCATCTGTGTTATCCGAATCACTGGGCAGCAGAGGAAAAGATTGGTAAGAATTTTGCTAATGTACACTTACCAGTTGCGGGTATAGAAAAAATCAATCAGCGTGCAAAAGCGATTGTAAATACGATGATTACCAGAAAACCAATGGTGCGTTTTGCTTGGGGTTTAAGTACAGATACCCGTTTAAATCATCATCCCCAACCACCGAATAATATAGCATCAAAACAATGGCAGGGTAGAAATTTTGATAAAGAAAATCCTCGATTGTTTATCAGAATTGAGCGTCAAGTTATGTGGGGATTACCCGAACAAAATGCAGCTATTTTTACAATTAGAACTTATTTTAGAGATTGTTGGGTTATTAAAAAAGATGCTGCATTAAATAATAAGTTAGTTTCCGCAATTCAATCTATGACACCAGAATCTTTAATTTATAAAGGTTTGGTAGAAAGTAAAAATTATATTTTGGCTTGGTTGACATTATAAGTTTGTAGTTGCGCTTTAGCGCCTCCGATAAGAAGCGCTAAAGCGCAACTACGAACTTATTACCTAATCCAATTTTAATTCTACAAACAATGGTAAATGATCTGAGCCAATATCTTTACCAATAAAACGTTTAATTGTAGTTAACGATTTACTATGCAAACAATGATCTATGGCAATTCTTAATGTTGGCGGTAATACAGAATGCCAGGTAGTTTGTATGCCGAAGCCACGTTGAGAATTTATCAAACCACTTTCACTTACTAATTTACGAAATAGCCCATACCAAGGTGTACTATTAAAATCACCGATTACAATCAAATCTTGCTTGCCATTTTGTATTTCTTGACTCCACTTAGCAAGAGCATCAAATTCAACTTCTTGATATGCTACTGTTTTGGCATTGCGGGGACTTATTACATGAAAACAAAGTAAAGTTATTTCTCTCCCATCGTAGGAAATTGTAGCTTTAAATAAAGGGCGATGGTTATCTTGGGGTAAATTAATAACAGCGAATGTTTTTGGTTCGATTGGTTTTGTTTGTTGTTGGGGTACAAACCAAGCTATTCCATGACTATTGTATCCTGGAAATGCGCCAATTAAACGATAATTCGTCAATCCGTTATTAAGCTGTACTAATGATTGCGGAGTAACTTCTAATAAAAATAAAATATCTGTTTCTTGCTTGTTTAAATATTCTATTGCTTTGGTTGCATCGGGTTTTTTGTTATTAAGTGTTACATGAGTTATCCGGATTGTTTGCGGTGGAGTATTTAAAGCCTTTTGAAAAGTTAGATTCGCAGGAATAAATAAAGGAAAAATAAATATCAAATTGATCGATAAAGCAATCGAACATAAAATAGTCCAAGTATTAATCCGCTTTTCTGAAGTCAACAAGCTGACAAACAGCGCAATTAATAAAATCAGCGAATACTGAACTCTTAGATGTTCCATTAACGCAAACACCCACCATTTTCTTCCAGCAAGACTTAATGTTGTGGCTATCAACGCAAATCCCGCTAAGACATTTGTCCAAAATTTAATTAACCACAAAGTATTTTAGGTAATTGGTAATTGGTAATTGGTAATTGGGGATTGGGCATTGGGCATTGGGGATTGGGCATTGGGGATTGGGCATTGGGGATTGGGCATTGGGGAAAAATTCTTAACTCCTAACTCCTAACTGCATCCGTTGCCAAACTTCATCTGTTGCCAAACTATTCCCATCCCCTATGCCCTATGCCCTATGCCCTATTCATAACTGATTTACAAACGGTGCGATCGCCTTAACGAATTCTACTGTTGATTCATAGGGTAAGACGTTTCTTCCGGGAATTTTGATTGCACTTCCATTGGGTAGATGGGAGCTATAGTCAGCTAAACGTTTTTCGGTGGTATCACCTTTGCCAGATTGACTGATGCTCGATGCGGTTTCGCCAAAAACAGATAATGTAGGCTGCTTTATAGATTCTATGGCTTTTTGATAGTCTTTGCGCCAAAATCCTGCTAAAAACGAAAAAACTGCATGGCGAGTTGCCGGATTTTTCGCACCTTGTTGCAAATTATCTAGCCATTCATCATCAACATCGTCAGCGGATGCAAATAGCTGCTTGATGGAAAAATCTGATAAAAACTTTTTGCGTCTGGCGTAGCGATAAAAAAGATTTCCTGAAGGCGAATCAAATAATAGATTCCATAATAGCTTTTGCTGCCATTCTGGTGCTGGCTTGGTGATGACGCTCCAAGCGGGAGGGCCTGATAAGATAATTCCAGCAATTAAATCTGACTGTTTATTAACTAATTCGATAGCTACGGGAAATAAGGCACCCTGCACCACTAAAATTACAGGTTTTTTGATTACAGTTTTAATAAAATATTGTAATTGTGCTGCCCAATTAATAGGATAATAAGCGACATGGGGCATATCGCTTTCACCACAACCTAATAAATCGGGATTGTAAATTGTATTGCAATTATCTTGCTTATACCATTCATCGCAAAATCGTTGCCAAAATTGCCGCGATAAACCAACACCAATGGGATGAATTAATAATAAGGGAATTCCTTCGCCTGTTGTATTTGTGGGAGTTAGAATATCATAGGCACAGCGAAAATTATTCCAAGTATAAAATTCACTCTTATTTGCTGGTTTATCTTGAGTAATCATTACTATTAATTAATAATAAATTAAATATCAATCAAAAAATCATCTGTGGATGAATCAATTTGTATCCTGCTTTTTTAATCTTCTCGTTGGATACTATGGCATTATAAGAACGAGTTTTTGTTTGAGAAGCATCCCATATAACGTTTGGTTTATCGTATTTTTGACATAAATTTTCTATTAATTCCCTACTGGTAAGATGAGCATCATCAACTAAATTATAAATACCATTCAGTTGCTGTTTGCGTGCAAATTCAATTGCACCGACAATATCATCTAAATGAATCCAATTTGTCATATTTTCACCGCTACCGGCACGAGTTTCACCGAAAGCTCTACTAAATATTTGAAGCAAGGTTCTACCTTCGCCGTAAATTCCTGCCAATCTCAGGATACAAACTCGTAGTTTTTCGCTACTAGCTGAAAGTAAAATTTGTTCGGCTTTATCTAAAATTTTGCCGTTAGAATTGCTCGGTGCAATTGGTGTTTCTTCATCAACTTTGGAGCCGTTTCTATTTCCGTAAACCGAATAACTAGCTGTATATATCAACTGTTTGACGGTTGGAATCTGCGGCAATACTGAAACAATATTTTCAGCAGTTTTTAGATAAGTTTCTTCATAAGCATCGCGACTTTTTGGTCCTACACTCAAAAGCACAACATCTTGATTTTGCAGTACAGATTTTAAAGCTTCTACATCCGAACTTTTAACAATTTCAACTTTGTTCGCAACTTCTTCTAATGTAGTTACCTTAGCTGGAGTTGTGGTAGTAGCAGTTATGACTAAATCGCTATGTTGCTTCCAATATTTCGCAACTGCATAACCGACATATCCACAACCAATAATTGCAATATTCATTAAACTAAGCACCCTTAATTAATTATCAATTACCAATTACCAATTACCAATTTCCAACTCCCAATTACCAATTATTGCGCTAATTCTCTTTCAATAGCAGCAATCAATTCGGGTGAATTTGGCTTGACGCTGCTTTTAAATCGAGCTACTACTTCACCGTGCTTGTTAACTAAAAACTTTTCAAAGTTCCAAGCTATAGGTCCTTGTGGTTCAATTGCGGTTGTGAGTCTAGCGTAAAGCGGATGCTGTTCTTCGCCTTTAGCATGGAGTTTATCAAATAATTCAAAGGTTGTGCCGTAATTGCTGGTACAAAAATCTACAATCTCATCATTGCTTCCGGGTTCTTGTCCTCCAAAGTCGTTGCAGGGGAATGCTAAAATCTTTAAGCCAGCTTCTTTGTAGTTTTGATTTAGCTTTTCTAATCCTGCGTATTGTGGAGTATAACCGCACTGAGAAGCTACGTTAACAACTAGGAGTACTTGATTTGCATACTCAGCTATTTTTTTATCTTTCCCATCCATAGTTTTGACTATAATGTCGGAGATTATGTTATTCATTTTTCTTCTTCTTTAATAACTACTATTGCCAAGTTTCTCATATTGTAGGCACTCGATAACAAAAACATCACACAAGTAACTTTATTTAAAATGATTGACTAACAGTTGCTTCCGTGTTTATCTTTTAATAAATTGTAGTTTAAATATCTAATTTATGTAATAGTATTTTTATAAAATAAGTTCTCTATATGCTTTAATTATCAAGTCATACAGAGATATACTTTGAAGCCAAAACTATTAGCTTTGATATTACTTACATCTTGAGCAAGCTTGTCAATTTACGCTTAGATAAATATCGCTATATAATAAGTCTTTGCAGATAACTAATAACAAATAACCAATAACAGTTAGCAGCAATTAGACGTACACGAATAAAGCAGATAATTATTTGCCTTTTAGCTAAAGGAATTAATTCTAAAATTCATGAAGCTTTAGTTGTAATATTTTTCTTTTATTATTCATGAATCGAACCATCAGGCATAATTGCTCCAGATAAATTAGCTCCAATCAGTTTTACAAGTAGGCGATCGCCAGAACGAATTCTTGCACCTCTCAAGTCAGCACCGCGTAAATCGGCACCGCTCAAGTCAGCACCAATTAAATCGGCACCTTGCAAATTAACTTCTTTCATATCGGCTAAAAGTAAATTAGCTCTAAATAAATTAGCATTGGATAAATCGGCACCTCGTAGAATTATCTTGTGCATAAAAGCATCGCTGAGGTTAGCACCGTTTAATTTAGCGAAACTGAGATTTCTGCCCGATAAATCCCTTCCCTTGAGATTAGCGCGGCGAAAATCTTGTCCGCTCAAATCCGATTGTTGGGGAGGCTTATAACTTGAATTAGGTGTCGGTGAAGATTTGGGAGTCCACTTCTGCTGATAAGGCGCATAGGAATTAGTTTTACTGCTACTACTGCTACTGCTACTAGGAGCGGCAGTTTTTTTCGGTTGATAAGGATAAGGTGAAGAAGGCCACTCTGTCTTAGATTGACTGCTAGGTGAAGCAGTTTTTCTCGGTTGATAAGACTTGCTAGCAGGCTTAGATTGATACTTTGCCTTAATAGAGCGCAACTTTTCCCGAGCTTCATTGATTTCCTGTAGCTTTTTGCGTGCCTTCTCTTGCAACCGATGTTTTTCTTGAGGAATCCGATCCGGGTGCCAAATAAAAGCCAAATCCCTATAAGCCTGGTTAACTTCCTCAAGCGAGGCACCAGGCTCCAATTCCAAAACTCTATAGTACCGCTCCAGTTCTCTCATAAGGCGAGTTGAATGGTAAATCTACTTAATTATGAGTTATTCAGTCGTGTATTTGCCGCCATTGTTTGTCAAATTTTGCGATCGCGCTGCCATCCTAGTTACAAGTAGATACTTTATAAGACTTAATATTACGATAATAGTTCGCAATTGGCATTATGGGGGATTGGGCATAGGGGATTGGGCATAGGGCATAGGGGAAATGTGGAGATAAGCTTACAAGGGGAAGAGGTGAGACACAAGGGTAAATTTATTCTTAACTTATAACCATTACCAATTACCAATTACCCATGCCCCATGCCCCATGCCCCATGCCCCATGCCCAATTCCCCATGCCCCATGCCCAATTCCCCATGCCCAATTCCTAATAAAGTTATTACGTTGTTTGAAGTTATGTAGCCTTTTGAATACAACGGCTCAGGCACTGAGGTAAACTAGGCCTTGATTATTATTCTTTTGAGAGAGTTGAACGCTCAGAAAGGAGTTTTTAAAATGTCTCATACCGTTAAAATTTACGATACCTGCATTGGCTGTACTCAGTGCGTTCGCGCTTGCCCTACTGACGTACTCGAAATGGTGCCTTGGGATGGTTGTAAGGCTCAACAAGTAGCTGCTTCTCCCCGTATCGAAGACTGTGTTGGCTGCAAACGCTGTGAAACGGCTTGCCCTACTGATTTCTTAAGCATCCGAGTTTATCTCGGCGCTGAAACAACTCGCAGTATGGGTTTGGCTTATTAAGGTGGGCATGGGGCATGGGGGATAGGGCATGGGGAATAGAGTTAGGAGGCGCGGAGTTAAGAGTTAGGAGTTTGGAGTTAAGAGTTAAGAGTTAGAAATAATCTACCCCCTCTTCCCCCTCTTCCCCCTCTCGCAATCCCCAATGCCCAATCCCCAATGCCCAATTCCCATTCTGTATAAAGTAACTATTAATTTGCTCTGTTTTCCTTGGCTTAACCATGAAGTATGTGTTAACTACTATAACCAGTTGTGTCCAAACGGAAAACGGAGTGGTGTAAACTATGTGCGGAATAGTTGGTTATATCGGCGCACAAGTGGCGACTGAGGTTTTACTTGCAGGGCTGGAAAAGCTTGAATATCGGGGTTATGATTCTGCTGGAATCGCTACGATATCTGAAGGTGAGGTTAGCTGCGTTCGAGCTAAAGGTAAGTTACATAATTTACGTACTAAATTAGAACGATTAGAAAATCCGGCACGTATTGGTATTGGGCATACCAGATGGGCTACGCATGGTAAGCCGGAAGAATACAACGCTCACCCCCACATGGATACTGCGCTGCGGGTGGCGGTGGTAATGAATGGTATTGTTGAAAATTACCGCGAGCTACGAGAAGATTTAAAGGCTCACGGACATGAATTTCGCTCGGATACCGATACTGAAGTTATCCCTCATTTAATTGCTCAGTTTCTTAAGGAAGAAGTTGCTCTTGGGGAAACTTATCCGGATGCAATGTTTTTGGAAGCAGTACGAAAAGCAGTCAATCAGCTAACAGGTGCGTTTGCTGTTGCTGTGATTTGTGCTGATTTTTCCGATGAAATTATCTTGGTGCGTCAGCAAGCACCTTTGGTAATTGGTTTTGGGCAAGGTGAATTTTTCTGTGCTTCGGATACTCCCGCGATTATTTCTCATACTCGTGCTGTACTAAATCTTGATAATGAAGAAATGGCACGTTTAACGCCTTTGGGTGTGGAGGTTTATAACTTCGCTGGCGAAAGGTTGAAAAAGCAGCCAAGATTGCTGAATATGAATCCCGTGATGGTGGAGAAGCAGGGATTCAAGCACTTTATGCTCAAGGAAATTTACGAGCAACCAGGTGTGGTAAGAGCTTGTTTGGATGCTTATTTCAGCCATCAAGATACTTTAGACTATACAAATTCCCCGGTAAATCTGGGTTTACCAGACGAACTTTATACAAATCTACAGCAAATACAGATAGTAGCCTGCGGTACTAGTTGGCACGCGGCATTAGTCGGAAAATACTTATTAGAACAATTTGCCGGAATTCCCACTCAGGTGCATTATGCTTCTGAATTCCGCTATTCACCAACACCTTTAACACCTAATACATTAACAATCGGCGTAACTCAATCCGGTGAAACTGCGGATACTTTAGCAGCTTTAGCGATGGAAAAACAACGTCGGGAAGCAAAAGATCCTGAGTATCAACCCAGACTTTTAGGGATAACAAATCGTCCCGAAAGTAGTTTGGGATTGATGGTACCCCATATAATAAATACCCTTGCCGGAATTGAAATCGGTGTAGCCGCGACGAAAACCTTTGTTGCTCAATTGATGGCATTTTATGCATTGGCATTAGACTTAGGTTATCGCTGTAAAACCGTTTCTAGCGAAAGAATCGTCGAGATGATAGCCGGATTGCGGATGATTCCCAATCAAATAGAAGAAACACTGCAAAAACAAGAAAAATTAACCGAACAACTAGCTCACGAATTTACTGAAACCAGAGACTTTATATTTTTAGGAAGAGGAATTAACTTCCCAATCGCTTTAGAAGGCGCTTTAAAATTAAAAGAAATCAGCTATATTCACGCCGAAGGATATCCCGCCGGTGAAATGAAACATGGCCCCATCGCCCTTTTAGATGAGAAAGTACCAGTAGTTGCGATCGCCATGCCGGGAAGCGTACACGAAAAAGTGATTTCCAACGCTCAAGAAGCAAAAGCAAGAGATTCGAGGTTAATTGGAATTGCACCCGCTGACGATGAAGAAGTCGCAGAAGTCTTCAACGATTTGATTCCAGTTACAACAGTTGATGAATTGCTTTCGCCAATTTTGACAGTAGTACCTTTGCAGTTATTGGCTTATCACATCGCTGCACGTCGCGGTTTGGATGTGGATCAGCCGAGAAATTTGGCTAAATCGGTAACAGTTGAGTAAGTGTAATTACTGATAGAGAATATTTTGTTTATTATTGTCTCAGGGGGTGATTTAATCCTCTGGGATTTTGTTTTGTGATATGTCTGGCGGTTGAAACCGCTGCTACACAAGTAAAACCCGCCTGTGCGGGTTAATAATAATAGTCAATAATTAATTTTCACAACATAAAAAAAACAAGGTGAAATAATAAAATTTGCCGAAAACTGCAATCAATATGTATTCTTAATTACTTGTAATCCTGTAAAAAGTTATTTAATATACCTTTTAGCTAATATTGTATCCCTTTCGAGATGTCGAAAACATTAGTTGTATCAAGTTATCTACTGCTTACCCCTTATCTCTCCTTACCTCTTTCCTCCGCGCTCTCGATTCTGCGGTTTATCATTCAGTAATTTTGCGAAAAAGCGAATAATTGCATAACTAAAAAGGTGCTAGATATAGATATTTATAGCTATAGAAAAATCACTTGAAGTAATAAGTTATGAGCAAACAACATTACCATGTTCGAGCTTTAATGCATCGCGCCTTTGCTGTATTTTTAACCGTATTTTTGATTTCCGATGTGGGGAGAGTATATGCTTCTAGGAATTTACAAATAATTGCTCAACAGGGAGAAGCGCAAACGGATGCAATGCGTGCTGAAGCAGAAAAGTTGACACAAGAAGGATTGCAATTATATAAGCAGGGAACTAAAGAATCACTGCTAGCAGCTAGGAAGAAATGGGAAGCAGCGCTGGTTTTGTGGGAAAAACTGGGAGATAAGAAAGTACAAGCTGTTATTCTTACAGGAATTGGAAAAACCTACGACTCTTTAGGAGAAAAGCAGAAGGCTGTGCAATTCTACAGTCGAACTTTACCTTTATATCGTGCGGTGGGAGAAAGACGTGGAGAAGCTACTGCCCTCAATAATATTGGTGTAGTCTACGACTCTTTAGGAGAAAAGCAGAAAGCTCTGCAATACTACAATCAAGCTTTACCTTTATCTCGTGCGGTTGGAGACAGGGGTGGAGAAGCCGCTACACTCAATAATATTGGTAGAGTCTACGACTCTTTAGGAGAAAACGACAAAGCACTGCAATACTACAACCAAGCTTTATTTTTATTTCGTGCAGTAGAAAACAGCAGTGGAGAAGCCATTACCCTGAATAATATTGGTCAAGTCTACGACTCTTTAGAAGAAAAGCAGAAAGCTCTGCAATACTTCAATCAAGCTTTACTTTTATCTCGTGCAGTGGGAGACAGCAGTGGAGAAGCTACTACACTTAATAATATTGGTAGAGTCTACGACTTTTTAGGAGAAAAGCAAAAGGCTCTGCAATACTACAACCAAGCTTTACCATTAAAACGTGCAGTTGGAGACAGGGGTGGAGAAGCCATTACCCTGAATAATATTGGTCAAGTCTACGACTCTTTAGGAGAAAAGCAGAAAGCTCTGCAATACTTCAATCAAGCTTTACCCTTATCTCGTGCTGTTGGAAACAGGGGTGGAGAAGCCACTATACTCGATAGTATTGGTCGAGTCTACGACTCTTTAGGAGAAAAGCAGAAAGCTCTGCAATACTTCAATCAAGCTTTACCTATATTCCGTGCGGTGGGAATGAAGGGTGAAGAAGCCGCTACACTCAATAATATTGGTGCAGTCTACGACTCTTTAGGAGAAAAGCAGAAAGCTCTGCAATACTACAATCAAGCTTTACCCTTATCTCGTGCGGTTGGAGACAGGGGTGGAGAAGCCTCTACACTTAATAATATTGGTGGAGTCTACGATTCTTTAGGAGAAAACCAAAAGGCTCTGCAATACTACAATCAAGCTCTACCTATATTCCGTGCGGTGGGAATGAGGGGTGAAGAAGCCACTACACTCAATAATATTGGCCTTGTCTACTCGGATTTAGCAGATAAAGAGAAAGCGATACAATTCTACAATCAAGCTTTGCGTTTAATTCGTGCCGTGGGAGACAGGAGTGGGGAAGCCGTTACCCTCGGAAATCTAGCTAACTTACAACGCAAACAAGGCAACTTACAAGCATCGCTCAACCACATCAAAAGCGCGATCGCAATTATCGAAGATTTACGCGGTACCTACACCAACCAAGACTTAAAAACCACCTATTTCTCCACAGTCCAAGGTTATTACAAATTCTACATCGATCTATTGATGGAACAACACAAGAAAAACCCATCACAAGGATACGATGCTTTAGCGCTACACATATCAGAACGTTCTCGCGCTCGTGGTTTAATCGAATTATTAGCTCAAGCTAACGCTAAACTCAGCAAAAATGTTGATCCCAAATTCATTGCCGAAGAAAAAGAATTACAGCTAAAACGTCAAGCTCAAGAAAAAATTATCGCTCAGTTAGTTAGCCAAACTCCAATACCGAAAGACACAATTAAAGAAACCGAAACAGAAATTCAAAATATCATCAACCAACAAAAACAACTTAAAGCCAAAATTCGCGCTCAAAATCCAGAACGGGATAAATTAACTAACCCCGAACCGTTAAAGTTACCCGAAATTCAACAGCAATTAGATAAAAATACCGTTTTACTGCAATATTCCCTCGGTAAAAAACGCAGTTATTTATGGTTAGTCACTCCTAATTCTCTCGACAGCTACGAATTACCAAAAGGCGAAGAAATTGAAAAAATTGCTAAACAATTCCACAGTGGATTATCAAGGAATGGTTTCGCGATTGATTCAGCACAAAAACTCAGCGAAATCATTCTTGCACCTGTAAAAGATAAGATAACTGGGAAAAGATTGGTTATCGTTTCTGATGGTGTATTGCAACAGATTCCTTTTGCAGCATTGCATAACCTAACCCCCCAGCCCCCTTCCCTGCAAGGGAATGGGGAGCAGGAGAAAGATAAACTCCCCTCTCCTCGCAGGAGAGGGGCTGGGGGAGAGCTTAGAGGTGGAATTAATCCCGAACCGAAACCGGGAGTAGATATCAATAATACTAATTACCAACCGTTGATGCTCAATCACGAAATTGTGAATTTACCTTCAGCATCAACTATTGCAATCCAACGCGAGAAAATTGCCAAACGCAATATAGCACCGAAAAAAATCGCTATTCTTGCAGATCCAGTATACAGTTACGATGATAAGCAAACTAAAGCTCAAGAAAAAACTAAAAGTACCAAACTTGAATTAGAACGTTCTGCTCTTCAACGTTCTGCAAAAAGTCTAAATCGTAAACTTTGGGGAAGAATTCCAGATACAGCTACAGAAGCAAAAGGGATATTAAAACTTGTTCCTAATTCTTCGAGTTTATCAGCATTTCGCTTTGATGCTAACTACAACTTTGCTACTAGTAAAAATCTCAATCAATACCAAATTCTACATTTTGCAACTCACGGTTTTGTTAATCCCGAACAACCGGAATTGTCGGGTATTGTTTTATCTTTATTCAACAAAGATGGCGAACAAATACCTGGTTATTTACGATTAGCCGATTTATTTGAACAAGATTATCCAGCAGAATTAATTGTCTTAAGTGCTTGTGAAACTGGACTTGGTAAAAACGTCAGTGGTGAAGGTTTGGTTGGGTTGACAAGAGGACTGATGTATGCAGGTGCTTCGCGAGTTGCTTTGTCGTTGTGGGTTGTTAACGATGAAGGTACGTCAGTGTTGATGCAGGAGTTTTACAAGCAGATGTTGCAGGAAAATAAAAATCCTGCCGAAGCATTAAGGGCTGCTCAAAGGAAGTTATGGGCTAATCCAGAATGGCGCAATCCTTATTATTGGGCTGCTTTTACTTTGCAAGGTGAGTGGAATTAAACCTCACCCCAGCCCTCTCCTTGTGAAGGGAGAGGGGGAAAATGCGGGAGATGTGAAGAGATTACCCCTCTCCTTACTAAGGAGAGGGGAAGGGGTGAGGTTATTGTATTTGCTCTCTTACCCAATTTCTAAAAGCGTCAAGAATTGTTTCAAATTCTTGCCAAGTGACATCACTTAATAATACCCGTTGTCCCGGTGGAACATTAATGCGTTTAATGTTTAAGAGCATATTATTAATTCCAGTTTTTATAGGATTACTATTAGTTTAACCTTTTCTAATAACTCTAATATTTCAGAGCATAATTCAACAAACCTTGCCATAACTAAAGTCAGGGTGTTTATCAAACCTGTAACGCACGCTACTAAAACCAAATATTAAAAAGTAAAAATAATATCTTCAATATCGTTTTCTCTTTGCAAAAATAGAATTTAGTATAAATAACATTAAAAAATTACTTCCTTAATACCATGCTTTCTATTTACCAAACACAATTTTTAAAATTCACAAATTATCTCAAACCTTGATATGAAAATCGGCTTAAATACTTATTGCTAACAACTTTTTGCTAAACATTTATTTAGTTGGATGATAATAATCTAAGTCCTGCAAGCATAATCTTTTCTAGATTAATTATTTACGGTTATTTCTAGTTAATCCATTTAAATCTGTTTCCAACTGCTTTAAAGATTGGAACGTAATTTATTTTCGTTATCAATCACAACGCAGGTAGTTTATGCTCTGAACTACATTAGTTCTTGAGCTATAAAACCATGATATCTATATCTAAGTTTCAACACTGCGTCTTTAGCTACATTTAAACGCCACATATATATTATTTAATCAAAATGAATCTACTAAATCTCGGAAGAAATTTAAAAATGAATAACAATTCGTCATCTCACCAGTCATTGCATAAAGATATACTTTCTACGGATCATCAACTAGAAGGATTTTTTAAAAACCCTTCATTGACTGGATCTTCTCAATCCCAGCCTCTTAGTTTTGAAGAAGACTTTTCTAGGGAAGTTACAGATAAAGTTTTATCGCAATTTGCGGATTTAAAGTTAGACGATCTTGAACCGGAAGTGACTTTCAAGGAAACTCCTATTTCTGTAGAGTTTATTGATGGAGAAGTAGGGAAAAGAATAAGTATTCCTGTTTTCAATGACGATTTAGATGGAAATAGTCAGGTTAATTTATCGTCAAAAAGTTTTACAGATAACAGGGTTATAGGGAATAACAATACTGCGGTTACGGTTTCTGAAGCATCACCCGATAAAAATGCTAATTATTTGGATACATTAGAGGCAAAAAATTCAAATAATCTCGAAATAAACATTCAAAGTGTAGGTGATGATGCCGGTCATGTAAACGACATTTCACTTAGTAAACTTGAAAACAATCAGTATACTAATAATGAAATTGCATCCGATGATTGTGATAATCAAAGCATATTGCAAACACAAAGTTTTCAAGATGCAACATTCAATTCTCAAGATTCAAGCGAGTATTTAGATCCGAATCTTTTACCAGTTCAAGGTACTGTAACTGGTGGCAGCCAAGAAGGAGTTTTACTCAATTCAGAAATAGAAAATAATCCCGGTATCCGTAATGTAGGCTTTAGAGAATTTAACAATCCTGCCGATGCCGAGCAAACTTGGGTAATCGTACACGGTTGGAATGACACACCCGATGGACAATTTACAGACTTAGCACAAGAAATTGCTGCTGCAAATACTCGCGATCGCGTTCTGTTATTAGACTGGAGAGAAGCAGCTTTTAACGCAGACGAAACTTGTGGAATTGATGTCAGTGCTTTAGGTAAGGGAAATTTCAGAGCCGCTAGCTGGATCGATCCGGTTGCTGAATTCGCAGTGGAAGCACTAAATGATTATTACGGCATCGATAGTCAAGCAGCTTCACAAAGTTTAAACTTAATCGGGCATAGTTTGGGTTCTTTGGTAAGCGCGGAAATCGGAAGACTTTATCGAGACGGATTGGCTTACGAAAACGAAACTGTAGTCACGGGTAACAACGAAGGTGCTAGAACAATCACCGCTTTAGATCCACCATCATCAAGAAATCGCGATGAGAATCCATTCGCCGTCGATCCGATAGAAGATGTCTACGATGTCGATGGCAGAATCGAAGGTGTCCAAACTCCCCAAACATACGCCGATACATCGGTATTTTCCAGAGCATATGTAGGTGAAAAAAGCGTTGCCGGAAACAAAGAATTAGCTCTTGGTGCTGACGAGGCATTCGAGATGGATTTCGGAACTCAATCAGAACTCACCGATTTTGGTAGGGAACACGTTAGAGTTGTCAGTGCTTTCATAAATACAATTAATCAACAAGGTGTACTCGGAGATTTACTTGGTATAAGTGCTTATGAATCCCTTGAAACAATAGCCATTGATGATTTAGGAGAATTACAAATTATTGAAGGAAACAGCAAAGGTTTCAAAGGAATCATTAACGTTAACGAAGATAACGTAGTAACTTCATTAACTGGGATATTAAAAGAGGGTACTCAAGACGATATAGTCATCGGTAGTTATAGCAACGAAGAAATGCACGGTACGGACTTGTTAAATGATAGTCCCTACGAAGGCGATCATAATGATATTTTCTTTGGTGAATCTGGTAATGATGTGATTGTCGGCGATAACTATAACGACATTCTTATCGGTGGTATTGGTACAGATATTCTGAATGGTGGTGCTGGAATAGACACATTTATATTTAAACCTGGTGACGGTAGTGCAACACAATCAGAAACTAATGTAATTGAAGATTTTGAAGTTGGTATCGATAAAATTGGTTTGACAAATATCAACTTCGATCAATTAACTTTCCAGGAATTACCATCAGGATTGGCAGGAAATTCTACAGATACAGTTATCATGGCTGGCTCGGAAATTATCGCATTGCTAAAAAACACTAAAGCATCAAAAATTCAACATTCAGAATACTTTGTAGATGTTGCTGAAAATCAGTTTCAAATTAGTTAATAGAATTGAATTTGGGCATAGGGCATAGGGCATGGGGCATTGGTAATTGGTGATTGGGCATGGGGAACAGCAAAAAGCCCCCCTTAAAATAAGGGGGGTTGGGGGGATCTCAACGTTAGCTTGATGATAACGTTCAATTGTCCATTTATAGGTATTTACAGTCATTCAATTTTGACAACGGATGCTTTTGTTTTGGATTCTATTCTATTCCTAATCCCTCATTATTAATTCCTAATTCCCAAATAATGATATGTTGAAATTATCAGTCATTTAGAATCAAGATTGTGAATTTCTTCATTGGGTGTGCTGTTTGGTCTTATAAAGGTTGGGTGGGTAATCTTTATCCCAAAGGTAGTCGCTCTACAGATTTTCTTCACCTTTACAGTCGTCGCTTCACCACTGTGGAAGGTAACACTACTTTTTATGCAGTACCCAATCAAGATACTGTAAAACGTTGGGCTGCTCAAACTCCCCCCGAATTTAAATTTTGCTTGAAACTACCGCGAAATATTACTCATAACGATTTACTAAAACCATTAATTGATGATGCTTTAAAATTTGCAGAAATTATGAGTCCTTTAGGTAGCCGCCTTGCACCAATGTTTGCACAGTTACCACCAAGCTACGCACCTTCATCACTCAATGATTTAGTCGCATTTATAGAATCTTGGCAACAAACGCAACTACCCTTAGCAATAGAAGTCAGACATCGCGACTGGTTTAAACAACCCTACGCAGATAATTTAACGAATCTGTTGCAAGAATTCAGCATAGGAAAAGTAATACTAGATTCCCGTCCAATTTATTCTGGAGAAAATGACCCACAACTCGTTTCCCAAAGACGTAAACCTCAATTACCAGTAAATTTTAACGTTACAGCACCATTTACTTTAATTCGCTTCATATCTCACCCGAATTTACCTATAAATCAACCATTTATGGAAGAATGGGTAACTTACATTCAACAATGGTTGCAATCTGGAACGCAAATTTTCTTTTTTGTCCACTGTCCGCAGGAAGAAAAGTCACCACATATAGCCCGTCACTTTCAAAACTTATTAGAAAACAGGGGTATAGGTGTCTCACCCCTACCCTGGAACCAAATAGATCGTCATCCACAACAACTAACTCTATGGTGACTTGCACTATCAGCTAGTTATGGTAAGTTGAAAGTAGATAACAATTAATCGCAAAAACATAGACTTCATTTGAAGGTTGATATCAACAATTATCTGCCTTCAATAGTTCTATAAACTTCTGCATATTATTTATGTAGGAGAAGTTTTTAGCAGCAAATAATACCATTTCAAACTTCTGACAGTTCGCTTTACTTTTATAAAAGAAATCTATGGGTTCTGTCAAAAAAAACTATACAAGTGGTAAAAGTTTAAATTCCTGAAATCCCTTAGCAACATATTTTGTAAAGCTAAAGGATTGATAGATAATCCCGCC
>CAYMZW010000020.1:1185-4271 GCA_964395005.1 uncultured Rivularia sp. | reverse complement strand
ATACCAATCGCATTCGCGATACAAACATACCAATCGCATTCGCGATACAAACATACCAATCGCATTCGCGATACAAACATACCAATCGCATTCGCGATACAAACATACCAATCGCATTCGCGATACAAACATACCAATCGCATTCGCGATACAAACATATCAATTGCGATCGCGATACAAGCATATCAATGGCGATCGCGATACAAACATATCAATCGCATTCGCGATACAAGCATATCACTTCGGGTAGCATTTATACATCAGGACGTATCTATGAAACACTTAATTTACGAATCATCAGTATCTTACAAAGGATATCTCATAATACCATTTGTTTTCGGGAAAGCAGATAATTACGAGATTTACTCGTATAAATTGCTATCTGAAATAGGGAATAAAAGTCAGTATCACAAAGCCGAAAACCCAGCAAAAATCTACGGCAGTAGCATTGAGAATATTATAAATATTGCCAAAGAACACATAGATAAGAATTCAGACTTTGTGAGTAGTAATGATGATGTGTTTAAACATCGTTATGTGTTCCGCAATAATTTAATCATCGTTTCTCAGGAAGCTGGTAAATATTATTACGACCATTATTTACCAGACTCATTAAATAATATTGCCGCACCAAAATTATTTAAATCTGAATACGAGTGTTGGTGTTGGGTAAAACAGGGAATTGATTCGTTAAATGTGGGACTTGGATATAAAGTTAGGTAAAAATCTGTCTCCGAGCAAAAAGCACGCGACCGTTACGCGGTCGTCGTGCGTGAAATAATTGAATTATTAGCCATATAATTAGTTCGGTTCGTCTTGCACATATTCATTATCATAATCATCTTCTTTTATCCTTCTTTCTAAGTCAGTTACTAATATGTGTAAGTCTTTGATAGCATCACTGCCTCTATTTTGACGAATGCTAGAAATAGCTCTTTGCAAAACCTTGATAACTTGTTGTTTTTCCATCTGAAATTCAGTTTATCAACAGAGCAATCATAAAATAAATCGAGAAAATTGAAAACTTTTGATACAGTACGGATATCCGTAAATTTTACAACCTTATCGATGTAGCTATGTCTAAATACTTAAAATGATATTAAAAAAGTAATATAAAAAACATAAATATATTCTTTTTTTTGATTCATTCGATGACTTCACAACTGTTAAAAGAAATTAGAATTTGCTTTTTTGGCGAGTCATTAGTAAACGGTACCGGCGACCCTAAATGTTTGGGTTGGGCTGGTAGAATATGCCAGGATGCCTTCTTAAAAGGTTTTGATATTACTTACTATAATTTGGGAGTTAGACGAGAAACGAGTAGCGAGTTAAGGAAGCGGTGGTTCCAGGAAGCTTCCTATCGTTTACCTCATAAATATGATAATAGGGTTGTATTTTCTTTCGGAGCTAATGATACAACTATAGAAAATGGTTTTACCAGAGTTTCGCTGCAAAATTCAATTACCAACTTAGAAGATATTTTAGGTATTGCTTCATCTTTATATCCCGTTTTAGTAGTTAGCGCACCACCAATAGATGATAAAGAACAAAATCAAAGAATTTCCGATTTATCTAAAGAATTTGCGAAAGTTTGCAACAAATTAAATGTTCCTTATTTAGATGTTTTTTCAGAATTAATTGAATCGGATATCTGGATGGAAGAAGTTAAAAAATATGATGGCGCTCATCCGAGAGCAGCAGGATATCAAGTATTTGCTGAAATTGTGCAAAATTGGCAAGGTTGGTTGAATTGGTTGGATAGTTAGTAGGTAACAGGGATTAGGAAGTAGGGAATAGTAACCTTATACCACTTCTCGTTTTCTATTCCCTATTCTCTAAACTTGAATTTAATCGATTTCCTTAACCGCTTCTTTAATTAATTTACGAGCAACAGTTTGAATTCCGGTATGCTCAAAATAATTGGTGCTTGTATCTAAAAATGCTGCTACATAATCTAATTTATCATCGGCAATATCTATAAAATTACTGAGATGATTAGCGATTGATTCGCGAGTTAAACCAGCAGAATCAGTTAATTTTGCCATCCACTCATCAACTGCTTGGAAACTGTCATTAATAAAGCCTGTTTTATCCGTACTAGGAATAAATTTACTAATTACCGAAAAAGCCGGATTATTCTGCAAATTTTCTCTTTTAGTAATATCATTTTCAACTCTAGGAACAAAATCTGCGCCTAAAGGAAGCACACCATCAATACAAACTAAAGCTACCATTCGCATTAAGGCTTCGTTTTGATAATTTTCCTTGAGAGAAGCAGCGAATTTTTGAGGAGAAAGAGTAAACCCATTCAGTTTGCTATAAGCGATTAATTCCGCTACCAGTTTCATTTTTAGATCGATACTTTGCAAAGTATCGGCTTTAGGAGTTAGTTGTTTTAGAAAAGGTATGAAACTAAATTTATCCCCAATTTTATCAGCTAAAGCCGCAGCGCCAATAGCTTTATCAGTTGCATCGAGGGTTTGATAAAGCCAAATCGCTGTTTGATATCCGTTATTTTTATCCTCGTATAGGTTAACGGCTTGTTTGCGTATCTTTTTTATTTTTTTAGACTTAGTTTCTCCTGTTACCTTAGTTACTGCATCATCAAAACTATCAAAATTTTCCCACTCGCCAGGAACTATATAATCAAGCGCCTTCAATACTTTGACGGTAATATTATCAGTAGGTAGGTTATCAACTAAGTCAACGATTGATTTACCCATAATTTACCCCGATTTAATAAATGCTTAACCTTTATGATAGCGACTATTTTTCTTGAAGTGCAAAATTATTGCGATGTTAGAAACCCAGTTTTTTGAAAAACCGGGTTTCTGAGAGATAAATTATTTTCTGGAAGTTATTGTTTACATTTTCAATTATTATGAAGTTTGTTGTCGTGCGGCTTGTCTAACTGTTTCTACATCCAAACTCAAAGCTTCAGCAATTTGTTCTATACTTAAACCTTGTTTGACAAGAATAGGTATAGTTTCTAACTTTCCTTGCTGTATTCCTTGCTGTATTCCTTGCTGCGTTCCTTCTTCTTTCCCTTCCTCAAAAGCTTCCTGATAAAATCTTGTTTTCTTCAA
>CAYMZW010000020.1:0-1085 GCA_964395005.1 uncultured Rivularia sp. | reverse complement strand
TTCCTTCTTCTTTCCCTTCCTCAAAAGCTTCCTGATAAAATCTTGTTTTCTTCAATTGTTCATTACCCAACATTTGCTCTATCTCCTTTCTGCTTAAACGTGGAAATTTGTATACAATTATCGTTTCGATTAATTGTATAAGCTCTCGCCTTTGTGCTGCATCAGCTATTTGCTGTTGTGCTGAATTTATCAATTCCTTTGCTTTGTTAGCCGCAGTTTCTTCAGGCTCTATTACCAGTTTAACCGTTCCAATTCCTACAGAGGATGTTTCTATCTGGCTTAATTCATCTAGATAAACGCGGGTAACTCTTTGAGGATTGAGTAATTCAAGGTAACGCAGGGTAACTCCTGTATCTACGCTTCTGCTAGGAAAAAGCACAACACCGAGCCAGTTATTTGTTAATTCGGTTTTGTCTAAATAATTAAAGATTTCTGCGAAGAAGCGAGAATAGAATTTTGTGTCTGATTGAAATTGAACTTCCGCAAAGTAAATAGGTAATTCCGGCGCATCTGTCTGAGGAAGGAAAACACCATCAATTCTAAAAGCAAGTTGTTTAACTTCTACCGATGAAAATTGATAAGCTTGAGCTAATTGAGGTGGCTGGTTAATTCAGGTAAAGAAAATACTAGGGAAACTTTGAAAAAGCCGATAAAATATGCCGTCGGTTTTCACTATGATAGATTTTTTTGTTAACAAAGAGTTATTTTACAAGTAATTGGTGTTTCTATAAAAATTAGCTGATTAAAACACGCTGTTAAAATATTTTTAGTAAGTTAATCATAAAAATAAGTAAACAATTAAATCCGCATGACACGAGCAGAAATAGAAGCAGCAATTACACAATTATCGCAAACAGAAGCGCATCAATTATTAAATTGGCTTCAGAATTATTTAGATGATGCTTGGGATGAGAAAATGAAAGCTGATGCCGATAAAGGTTGTTTGAATAAATTGATACAGCGAGAATACGGCAGATATTAAAGCAAATCGAGTTAAATTATTAGAGGATGTTTAGAAAGTATCCGGCGGTTAAAACCGCTACTACAAAGGCAAAGTCCACCTGCGTGGACTTATTAATTATTAA
>CAYMZW010000019.1:15918-31878 GCA_964395005.1 uncultured Rivularia sp. | reverse complement strand
TCAAAGATCGAAAACTTTCTTCAAACGGTTGCGAACCCAAACTACCGGATTAGTATCATCTTCCGACTCATCGATTAAACCCATTTCTCGCAATTGTTGCTGACGGGCAGTTAATTCATCTTGATGCTTCGCGAACTCGTTAACTATTTCTTGCGACAACTCCGGATTATCTTTCAAAAGTTTTTCAAAACCCTGATTGTTAATTACAAATAAAGTTGTATCTTCTAAAGCTTTAACTGTCGCCGTGCGGGGAATTGCTAACATTAAAGCTATCTCTCCAAAAAATTGCGCTTTTCCTAGAGTTGTCAGATGCTTATTGATTTTTGCAACAAAAACTTCCACTTTTCCAGATAAAATAATATAAAAAGCATCTCCTGGATCATTTTCTTTAAATAATATTTCTGATTCTTTTATTTGCTGACGATATCCAATTTCTAATAGTTTTCGTATATCTAGATCGTCAAAACTTTTAAAATATGTTACCTGTTGCAGCAAAGCTATTAAAGATACTTGATTTTGTTGCGTTTCAATTTTGTTATATTGAGAATACAAAGAAAAATTATTTTCATCTATATATCTATTTCTAACAAAATAAATGTCCTGGCGGCGTAAATGGAATTCTATAGAATAATTTAAAAGACTTTTAACACGATCTTTGTCGTGAGTTTGATTTATCCATACTCTTAATTCAAAATCTAAATTACCATCAGCAAAACCATTAAAAATTACCTGCGGGGGAGTATCTTTCCCTACTAATTTTTCCATGTAAGCACAATCAAGTAAAATTTCGGTAACTATTAATGGGTCATTTCCATACTCTATCTTTATTGGAATAATAATTTGTATTTCATTATCATTATAAGTACAATTAAAAATGGGGCTTTGGGCTAATTCGCTATTTGGAATGATTAAATTACTACCATCAATAGTTTGGACAATAGTAGAACGTAAAGAAATATTTTCAACTTTTCCTTGCAAAATTTTAGATTCTTCAAATATCGATAATTCAATAATATCGCCAACTTTAATAGAACGTTCAATTAATAGAGTTAACCCGCTGACAAAATTAGCAGCTACATCCTTAATACTGAAGCCGATTCCAAGACCTAAACCACCAGCCAATGCGACTAGAGAAGACATATCAAAACCCGTGCTGTCAAGAATAATTACAAAACTCAACGAGCCAAAAAAACAGGTGAATATTGTTGCCAGAGTTTGTCTATAATTTTCATCTAGATCAAAATTTACAAGTAATTTATTTTTGAGTAAATTATAAACGACTCTACAAAAAATAATAACTAATACTAATGAACAAATCAGTTGTAATAGCCATACTAAAGATATGTCAAATTTATCATCAATTCTGATACTTTTTTTCCACATTGGAGATAGCTCTAATAATATTTATAAGCGAACGTCGTGATGTTTTTAGTTGCAACCCTGTAGAGACATTATTTGCCGTTAATTCTACTAATATTAAATCGATAGTTACATCGAGAGATAACATTTACCATCCGGAAAAATACGGAATATAAAATTTGAAGCTACTCTATTTTCTTACATAAATTGGACTTACGTAGCAATAACGGAAAGTATAGTGTTCCAGACATTCTAGATCCCCCCAACCCCCCGCTAATTTGGGGGGCTTGCCTAAGTGCTAATAAAAAATCTTTCATCAGATAACTTGCGATCGACAGCTTATATTTTTATCTGCTCGCAAAAATAATTGTTTTGAATTTAAACCTTAGTAATTGAGAGTTTGAGGTTAATTTTGGGAATATTAAATATAGGAGATAGTGCGATTCAAGCAATACCTCCAAACCATCAAACTGCAAAAACAAACGGGCAAATAATATTAACTTAGAAGAGCTTTGCCAATGACTTGGATTAAAAAAAATTTATCTGGGGCTGTAATTCCCCTATTTGTGCTGCTGTCTATAGCTTCGGCTGATTCAGTACGCGCAAATTCGACCATTGCAGCTAGTGTAAAAAATCGTACACTAATTAGCCAGAATTTTAAGCCACCAAAACGAGGAAAACCTCGTAGAACTGTTGGAGCGGCAAGTCGCGGTGGTTGTGACACAAAACAGAAAAAACAGAAGCTAGTAACTCCTTTAATGCCTAAAGATCAATTAGCATTAACTTTTGACGAAAGACCTACATTTTACTGGTATACATCCAAATCTAATGCCAAAGCTGAATTTTGGTTATTGGATGACAACGATAATTTAGTTTACGGAGATAATATAAATCTTCCCAAAAAACCAGGAATATTTGCATTTACTCTTCCGCCGGAAGCTCCGGGTTTAAAGACTAATAAGCAGTATCACTGGTATCTTTCGATTAACTGTAGCTCTGAAGAAACAGGTGATATTGTAACAGTTCGAGGTTGGGTTGAAAGAACTGAACCTAACTCCACTACCCAGATGAAGTTAAAGAATTCAGCACCAAAACACCGTTCTAAAGTTTATGCGGATGCTAGTATTTGGCATGAAGCTATTACTAACGTAGCTCACCAACGCTGTATTGCTCCTTATGATTCTAATATGGTGCTTTTTTGGAATAGATTATTGACTTCTGTTGATTTAAAAGAGCTAACTTCAGAATCTATAACTAATGTATGCGAAGGTAAAAATTATGATTGACAATAAAATTTAATCATTTTTCATTTCCTGCATTTTACAGCAAAATACTTTAAACACTGTTTTTTTTCACTGCTCTCTCGACTTCAAAATCGAGGGAGTTATAATACCAGCACTTACACAAGCCCCCCTTAAAAAAGGGGGGTTGGGGGGATCTTCAATGTCTGAAATACTATATTTCCCGTTTTCACCCGGAGGGTGTGGATCATCGCTGCGTAAGTCCTAAATACAACATTTCATATTCTTTTAAATAAAATAATAATATATATATATCAAAAAATACTTACAATATTATAATTATTAGCAATATAATAAATTATGAAATTTCAGACAAATAGTAAGCACAATATAAAGATAAATATTCATATAAACTGATGACAAAACTACTATTTTTAGGTTCTGGTTCTGCTTTCACTGTTGGCACAGACAACTATCAATCAAATATGCTTTTGATCGGCGATACTGGGAAAAAATTATTAATTGATTGTGGTTCCGATATTAGATATTCTCTGTATAAGGAAGGCTTCTCTTATCTTGATATTACTGATATTTATATTAGTCATAGTCATGCAGATCATATTGGTGGACTTGAATATATTGGTTTCAGTTCAAAATTCGATCCACGATGCGAAAAGCCAAGACTGTATCTAGATAAAGAAATGATGGGCAATCTCTGGAATAACTCACTATCTGGAGGAATGAAATATATAGAAAATAAAATAGTTACATTGGAGGAATTTTTTCAACCTGTAAAAATAGATGAAGATAAAGTTTTTTCCTGGGAAAATATCAAATTTAATACTATTAAGCTCATTCATGTAAATTCTGGTTCTGTCGTTATACCTAGCTACGGTTTATTCTTTGAAATTAATGGTATTAAAATATTTCTCACAACAGATACACAAATGAATTGGGATTCTTTGAAAAAATATTATTTACAGGCAGATATTATTTTTCAAGATTGCGAAACTGCAAAATTTCCTAGCGGAGTTCATGCCCATTACCAAGAATTATTAAATATACCATTATCGATAAAAAATAAAATGTGGCTTTACCACTATCATCCAGGTGAATTGCCGAATGCCAAAAAAGATGGTTTTTGTGGTTTTGTAGAAAGAGGACAAGAATTCGATTTCTCATCATCAATAATTACTAAGGAAAATTTTTCAGCGATTAATTAAATGTTTGTTTAGTTGCAAGATATTTATCGATGTAGCAAATATCAGCAACAATAAATAGACAATATTATTTATTCATAAATACTAATCAAACCTAACATGATGTTTAATTTTTTCATTTTGATGAGATATTGTTATTTGAGATTAAAATATATATTAATAACTAAAAATGTATCTATTTGGTTTAAAGGATTATTAGCTTTTTTAGTTACTATTACTGTATTTAATAAAAGCTTTTATGCAAATTTATTTTTATCAAGTGCGGTTGCATCAACTCCAAAATATAGCTACCCGCAAAAATACGCTAAATCTGTACAAACATTGCCAGTATCGAACAATATTGTTGATTCCCCAGACTTATTAACACAAGCTGGTAAACAACATTATCAAAACCAACAGTTTGCTCAAGCAATTGCAAAATGGCAGCAAGCACGTAAAATACTGATTTCCCAAGGTGACACAATTAACGAAGCGATGGTACTGGGCAACTTAGCACAAGCATACCAAAAATTGGGCAAAGTCACCGAAGCAAAAAAGGCGATCGCAAAAAGTATTGAGCTTTTATCTTCCTCTGAAAAACAGCATCAAAACCTTTTAGCTAGTGCGTTGAATATTCAAGGAAGTTTGTTGTTATCCCAGGGGAAATCAGAAGATGCATTAGTTGTTTGGCAGCGTGCGGTAAAAATATACGAAAAAACAGGAGATAAAAATGGATTAACTCGCTGTTTGCTCAATCAGACTCAAGCTTATACTCAATTGGGAATGCATACTCGGGCGGAAA
This sequence comes from uncultured Rivularia sp., assembly GCA_964395005.1. Classification (GTDB taxonomy): domain Bacteria; phylum Cyanobacteriota; class Cyanobacteriia; order Cyanobacteriales; family Nostocaceae; genus Rivularia. The sequence goes on along the minus strand of CAYMZW010000019.1, from coordinate 27,277 downwards.
ATATTTTAAAAGAAGTTAATCAAACCCTAGAAAAGCAACCTGACTCTGCTTTGAAAATTATTAGCTTGCTTCAAAAGGGAGATGCTTTAAGACAGACAGGAAATCTTAAAGATTCCAAAACAACACTAAAGCAAAGTTTGGATATTGCTGAAAAACTGAATTCCGATGATATAGACAAAATTCTTTTGGCTTTGGGTAACACCTCTCGTTTTGAACAAAATACCGAAGAGGCTTTGAAATATTACCAGCAAGCTATCGATAAATCAAAATCAAGAGGGATAAAACTTCAAGCACAATTGAATCAATTACGGCTGTTAATAGATACTAAAAAATCATCAAAAGCTAAAGCATTAGCAAGGCAAATACAACCTCAATTAGAAAGCATACCACCCAGTAGAACATCTGTATATGCATTAGTTAACTACGCGCAAAGTATTGAAAAGTTAGACATAAAAACCGCAAATGATATTGCAAAAATACTTGCTAAAGCAGCCCGGCAAGCCGAAACTTTAGGAGATGATAGAGCGCAATCTTATGCACTTGGTTACTTAGGGCATATTTACGAAGAAACTCAGCAGTTAAAATCAGCAAAAATGCTAACCGAAAAAGCATTAATACGGGCAGAAACAAGTAATGCTCCCGATATTGCTTATCGCTGGCAATGGCAATTAGGAAGATTATTAAAAAAAGAAAATAACTTTGCCCAAGCAATTTCGGCATATGATGGTGCTGTTACAACTCTTGATTCAATTCGTAATGAATTAGTTGCCAGCAATCTCGATATTCAGTTTTCGTTTCGTGAAAGTATTGAACCCGTTTATCGAGAATTCGTAAGTTTATTATTGACTCCAGAAATGGGAGAGACAAGTCAAAAAAATCTGATAAAGGCACGTGAAGTAATTGAATCTCTACAGCTAGCTGAGTTAGATAACTTCTTTAACGAGCCTTGTTTGAAGGCAAATGAAATTCAAGTTGATGAAATTGATACCCAAGCAGCAGTTATTTATCCAATTATTTTAGAAAATCGTTTGGAAACAATTGTTTCCTTACCAAATCAACCTCTCAAACATTATACTATTAGAGATATTTCTCAGCAAGAATTAGAAAAAAAGGTGCAGAAAATGCGCCGTGATATCAGACGTAAATTCCTCAAAAAACAACATTTTGCTATCTGTCAGAAACTTTATAATTTACTTATTAAACCATTAGAAGCAGATTTAGCAGCGTCAGAGATAAAAACTTTAACATTTGTTTTAGATGGTTATCTCAAAAATGTGCCAATAGCCGCTTTACATGATGGAAATAAATATTTAATAGAAAAATACAACCTTGCTTTATCTCCAGGAATGCAGCTGTTAGATTCTAAATCTTTCGCAACTGAGAAAATGCAAGTTTTAATCGGAGCTTTGAGCGAAGAAAGGCAAAATTTTGTAGCCTTACCTCATGTAAAAAATGAGGTTGAAAAGATTAATGATAAAGTTTCAAGTCAATTACTTCTCAATCAAAAGTTTACTAAAGAAGCTTTACAAAAACAAATAAGTAAAACTCCTTTTCCCGTAGTACATTTAGCAACTCACGGTGAATTTAATTCTAAAGCAGAAAAAACATTTGTTCTTACTTGGGATGGCCGTTTAAATGTAAAAGAGTTAGGCAATATTCTTCAAAGCAGACAGCAGCGTAGCAATAACCCCATTGAATTATTAGTTTTGAGTGCTTGTAAAACAGCTAGCGGTGATAAACGCGCTCCTTTGGGTTTAGCTGGTGTAGCCGTGCGCTCCGGGGCACGCAGCACCATCGCCAGTTTATGGGCAGTGGATGATAAGGCAACTTCGCAGTTGATGATAGATTTTTACGAAGAATTAACTCAGCCTGGAGTTAGCAAAGCTGAAGCATTACGTAAAGCTCAAATCAATACTTTGCAAAAATCTGATTTTCAGCATCCTTATTATTGGGCTGCTTTTGTTTTGATTGGTAATTGGCTTTAATTATATCGGGGAATTGGGCATGGGGCATTAGGGATTGGGCATTGGGAATTAGTAATTTTTTACTCGCAACTGATAACTGATAACTGTTAACAGTAATTTTAATTGAGCTAATTAGTATAGTTATTGGTAATCAGAAGATATGAGAATGCAGATAGCCGATGCCTTAGCAACATAAAGCAACGATTCCGTACAATATTTGATTGCCAAAGAGCGAATTGTTAGAGCATTTTCCAACTCCTTATTTTGGCAAGGATTGCAGATAGAGGATAAAAAAGCTTTATTGCAAGGATGTATACATTGGATAGTCGTTGATGGTAATCGGGTTACAAATGTGGAATTAATGCATCTTTCTTCTTAGTTTGATTAGACATCTCCGGTTCGGAAAAACACCTCTCTCCAAACCTCTCTCCTGAGAGGAGAGAGGCTTTAAACCCCACTTCCCGCTTTTGGGTAGGGGGGTTAGGTTTTCAACTGTAATCAATGTTTTCCGGAGATGTCGATTGTGAAAAAGGTACTCGCAGATAAAACATAGATACAAGGGGAAAGTTGTTGTAAGCAAACTAAACAAGCCACTATTTAAAGTAGATTCTATAGAAGCTTGCTCGCTTAGTGCATAAGTTACTTTTCTTGTTTTCTAATACATAACAGAAAGAATTCAACCGAAGCACTAATTAAATAACTGCATAAGTCAATTCTTTCAAAATCTATAACCAATCACAAACCAAAACACAAATCAAAGGAATCAAAAACAATGAGCTACACACAAAACAATTCTAACGGCAACTATTGTGCATGTGAATTTACCATTCCGATCAGATTACACGTTCCCATCACAATTGATACTCCAGTTTATATCAATCCAGTACCTATAATGAAGCAAACATTGCCTGTTGTAATTGAACCCGATTTAGTTTTACAGCCGGAAGTCAAAGCAAAAGCACCTCAATGTTATCCTCAACAGCTTCCATGCCCAAATCCAGAAATGTTGTCAGCAGGCAATTAAAACAATCAACAGAAAGAATTGAACCGAAGCATTAATTAAATAACTGCATAAGTCAATTCTTTCAAATTCTATAACCAATCACAAAGCAAAACAAAACAATAAATAAAAGGAATCAAAACAATGTGCTACACACAAAACAATTCTAACCATAACTACTGCGAATGTGAATTTACCGTTCCCATTAAATTACACGTTCCGATCACAATTGATACTCCAGTTTATATCAATCCAGTACCTATAATGAAGCAGACATTGCCTGTTGTAATTGAACCCGATTTACTTTTACAGCCGGAAGTCAAAGCAAAAGCACCTCAATGTTATCCTCAAAGTTGCTACGAGCAGAATGAAGATGTGATGGAATCGGTGGAAATTAAATAACCTGTCATTTGTTTATTGATTGTGCTTAACTCAAAATTCACATCATCAATGAATTCCGATGATGTGAATTAGCACTCTAAAATATGCAAATATCTGAATCAAATCTGAAAATAACTATTATGTCTACCACTGCAAAATCTAATTATCGATCGGAAGCCAATAAGATATTAGTTTCTTTAAATTTAAATGTTCCCCTACAGTTTGAAATAGAGTTACAAACAACGGAATCTCAAAAATTAAATCAACTAAATCAAATAAATCAACTAAATAATCAAGAAAGTTTAAGTTCTGCTATCAGCGCAAATTCCGATATTGTTATAAACGAAATAAACAAAGCGAAATTGAATGAACAAATCAAAGATGTACTCTACAACTTGGTAGATGAAAGCTTTGATAACAATCACGAAGAAAATTCAAGAACTATTATCGCTGAAGAGATTCCAAATACATCATTAAATTATGCAAATGAACCGCAAAGCAATCAACAAGATGTAAATACCACAAATAAAAGAAAAGTGCGTTTAGCTGATTCATTGAATAATAGTTTAACTCTAACGGTAAATTTAGTGGCAACAATGCTGCGTCTTGGTAAATTAGCTAACTACAGTTGGGAATAATAAATTATTTACCCGCTGCCACTGCGGGTTTTGCTTGTGTAGTTGCGGTAAGGGCGCGCCAGATACTTTTAAGACATCCTATTATATCGATATCAGCCGCATATTGTTAATCTTAGCGGACAACCTACTTAAGATTTGAATTCCAGGTAATATAAAGCAATACAAGTTTTGATTACAAAACAAAAAGATTAACAAAAAATGATTCATCACATTTCTATTCCTGCTAAAAATCCCGCTCATGTGGCTTCCGTATTCGCGGAACTTTTTAATAGTAAATATTGCGCTCCTTTTCCATCTAATCCAGGTAGCTATGTAGCTTTGGCTGGTGATGAGTACGGAACTTTAATTGAAGTTTATCCCTTGGGTACCCAAATGATGCCAGGGGAAGACGATAAACCAATACAATTTCAACTTGAAAATAACTCCAGCCAATTTATTGCTACTCACGCTGCAATTTCCATTCCCTTAAACCAATCTCAAATCGAATCGATTGCCAACCGCGAACAATGGCGATGCGTGCGTTGTAGCCGTGGTAGCTTTGAGGTAATTGAGTTTTGGGTAGAAAATGCCGTTTTATTGGAATTAGCTACACCAGAGTTTGCAGAACAATATACTACCGCTTTTATACCAGAGAAAATAGCTGAATATTTCGCGGGGCAAAATTCTTAATCAGTTCAAATCTCAATCAATTTATTTTTGAAATAGTAATGGTTTATTTGGTGTTGCTGAATAGAAATATGAAAATGTGATTTCACATTGAAAGAGACGTAGCACTGCTACGTCTCTACGCAGGTTTCATATTTAATACAAAATGTAAACCAACATAATTAATTACTCAATTCAGCAACGTCCGCAATTGTCATAATATCCGATTAGTGCGTGACACTGAAAACATTGTTACTACAAGAAAAATGTTTCGGTTGCGTAAGTCTTAAGAATATTATTGCCGACTTAATTCTATTTTTTGAACAGTCTTCAGACAAATTTCTTGTAAAAACTGATGGCTGGCTTTAGCTAACAGCACCATTGCAAAACACCAAATCGATATTACTATCATCGATATCAAAACGGATTTGGCTGTCGATTCTGATTTTTCTTTGGCAATATTTGTATTGATATATCGCCTAAATTCTGGTTTTAGCGGATAAACATTATTTTTATAATGTCTCCCCGAATCAATTATGCCTTGATGCGATTTCATTTTCATTCCACTTAATTTGTTCATATCAACTCAGCTTTTGATTTCCGGTTAATTTTTATTGACGAATACTACTAGTGCTTGACGAAAATAAAACCTATAAATATGCTAAAAAGCTTAGAAAATCAAACTTCTTACTTTTTAATGCTTATTTCTTACTTTTGCGAAGCGGTACTAGATACTTGTGGAATCGAATTGTAAATCAATTTCTGTTGAGTTCTATTTTTAATTAAATAACTACCCCCAAAATTTATAGATAAAAGAGTCACAATCAAACAAGATGCAAATATTTCATTACCTGAAAATCGATGACTTAATTTTGTTGTATGTTTCTTGTTTTTTAAATCAAGATTGCTAATATCGTATTCCCACATTTCATGCAGATAACTGTGGTTGTTACCGTACAAAAGATTTGTTGTTTTTCTGTCAAGCTTTTTTCTATCGATATTTCGCATCACAAATAAACCCCTATCTGTAGATTGTTGCAAATTGATGGCAGATTATTCAGTACCTGAAATGGTACATTTGACCTATGATGATTGTTGCTTGTAACTCCTCGTTAAAAGGGCGAATTTGTTCTATTTATCTTATAGGGGAAGCTTCTGTTGAATTATGCAGTTTACACAAAAATTATCTGTATTCTTAATACTTTTTAACTAAGATTTGTAATTCGGTTCTTAATCGCGATCGTATTTAATCGTGTTATTTTCTACAGGTTTGTAGCGAAAATTTGCTTTGAATTCATGAAAAAATACCCACGCTTAAAAACGTGGGATTGAAACATTGAGATCCCCCAACCCACGCCACTTTGCTCAACGGAGGAAACCTCCGCACGCAAGTGGCTCCCCTTAAAAAGTGGGGCTTTCCGTAAGTGATAAAAAACTTTTTACTTCCGCTGGGCTTTAAATGGGGTGAAGCAGATTGATTGCGGATTGAGTTTCAACTACAGGAGAAGTCAAGCACCAGTCGATATTTTTAATCGTCAAATTGACCTTTTTTGCTTGTGCTACATACCATTCTAAAATATAGGCTTGTCTATCCAACCGAATTGCGATCGCCTTTAATAATTCTTCTTCGGTACAGGTGTAACAAATACAGTCATCCGCTCCAATTTCCATTGCTTTGCGAATGTCGGGTATTAATGGTTTATCGATAACACAAATGAGCGGTATGATAGCTGTGTTAGCATTTTCGCGCAATGTTTTGATAGTGCCGCAACAATCAAGCTCCGAAGCGATAGTATAGCAGATGATTAAATCGGGTAGTTCCGATTGTACCTGATGTTTGTCTATTAAAGCATTTTCAGCCACTATTACATCAAAACCCTCTGTCTGCAAAGATTTGAAAAAATTCTTACTATTTTTTAATTCCGAACCAATCAATAAAATTTTAGTCATTGTCTGAAATCAGTTACTCTGGTGTTTAACTTTTGTTAGTAGATGAACAGTGATTTTTTTTAAGCAGTACTATTATCTAGTATCAAATCCGTTTATCTCTTCCGAGCGGCTTTGTACTATTTACTATATGGGTGAAACCTTTGGTTAATTATGCAGTTTTAGTATTTTTTTTTGACTCTAACTTCAAACGGATACAATAAAAGCTTTATAAAGCGTAAGCTCTTTAAGTTTAGTAAAGGGAAGCTTAGGAGGGCTAATCGCAAACTTAGTAATAAGTGACATTACATTAACTCTATGCAAATAATTTTTTTGTTATACAAATTATAATGCGTGTGATGCCTACCCAAAATGTTTTAAATCCTAAAAAATTCAAGGGCTGCATAAATTTTACTAATGGTAAGTATTAGAAATTGATTTATTCTGATATCTTGCATAATAGTTAACGAGCCTTTAGCAACCGAGCTTTTGATAGCATTTCCCTCAAAACTGCATAAGTTGATAAAACTGACTCCTATATAAATTAGTAGTCCAATAGTAGTCAAAAAAAAGCATTAGGTATAAAAATTTCTTATGAAGTCTCAACAAAATCCTTTTTCTCATGTATGGTCAAAGTTAGCTAATGTAATTAAGTTCAGATATTTTGATCGGCAACAGACAAGAATTCAATCTCTAGAAGAACCTGAAACTGATGCATTTGAAGATGAAAATCAATACATTCATATCAGTGATTGGGTTGAGCCATCGGTGTACTTTACAATATTTTGTCCTCACCAATGGAAATAAGAGGTAATAGGGAATAAATATTGCTATAGAAGGAGAATTATGGTTTATTACTAATAAATAAATTGATGAAAATCAATATCTTCCTTACTGCCTACTTCCTAATCCCTCTTTTAAAAGATGCAATACAAAAGATGGCTTTCAAAAACAATTTTATTTATGTTAGCAGCGGCATTAACTTTGATTTGGGAGTTAATTCCTGTTTTGCTTTCAAAAGCTGATGCTCAAGACATTTATAATCTAGGTTATCGAGTTGAAATTAGTCAAAATAACCTGAATGCAACAAATTTATTGAAAAAAGGTAAAAGACTTTACGAACAACAAAGGTTTTCAGAAGCTATATCTATTTTAGAGCAAGCAGCACAAATTTTTCAAAGTCAAAATAATCCAATTCAACAGGCGATCGCACTTAGCAATATTTCCAATGCTTACAAACAAATTGGAGAATATCAGCAAGCTCTAAGCTACATAATGCAAAGCCGTCAATTATTAAAAAATCAATCTAATATTGATAACAACAAGGAAATATCAACAATATTAGCTCAAGTTTTAGATATTCAAGCTAACTTAGAGTTAACTTTAGGAAAACCCGCTATCGCCCTAGAAAACTGGAAGAAAGCTACTGCTATCTACGAACAAGGTAATTTAAAAAATGCAACAATCCGTAGTTTAATCAATCAAAGCCTCGCATTACAAGCTTTAGGGCGTTATCATTTAGCTGTTAAAATTTTAGAGCAAGTAGTGCCGGAATTAAATAAACAACCAGCCTCTATTCTTAAAGTAACAGCATTGCGGAGTTTTGGTGATGTTCAACTATATTTAGGAGAAATAGACGCTTCGTTAAAAACTTTGCAGCAAAGCTATGAAATTGCTCATCAAATTAAATCTAATTCTCAAATAGCTCAAACTTTGTTGAGTTTGGGTAACGCTCAAAGTGTAAAAGCAAATAAACAGCGATCGCCTTTACAAAACACAAACATATTTGCAAAAACTTCGCCATTAGCTTATGTTAGTAAACCGATATCTCAACAGACAAAAAAATTATACCGGGAAGCCATACAAACCTACGAGAAAACTGTAGCAGTATCGACATCACCGACAGTTAAAATTAAAGCGCAATTGAATAAACTTAGTCTATTAATAGTACTTGAGGAATTTTCAAAAGCTGGCGAATTATTTTCTCAACTAGAATCCACTATCAATAAATTACCCGTATCTAATGCATCAGTTAAAGCTCGGATTAATTTAGCACAAAATCTATTATTATTAAAACAAGTTAGCCCTAAGAATGCACCGAAATGGGAAAAGATAGCCAAAATTTTAGCTTTATCAATCAAACAAGCGGAAGTTTTAGAAGATACAAGGTTGCAATCTTATGCAACGGGTATTCTTGGTAGCGTATATTTACAAACTCAAAATTTGCATGATGCTCAAAAACTAACGGAAAAATCTGTTGACTTAGCTTTAAGAGTACAAGCTAAAGATATTGCTTATCTTTGGCAATGGCAGTTAGGATATATCTTTAAACTAGAAGACAATATCAGTCAAGCAATAGAATATTATTCTCAAGCCGTAGATAACTTGAATGATTTGCGCGGTGATTTACTCGTACTTAATTCAGATATACAATATTCATTTCGAGATAAAGTAGAGCCAGTTTATCGACAACTAGTTGATTTACTTTTACAATCATCATCTCAGAATGTTAGTCAAAATGTAAATCAAAAACAATTAAATCAAAAACAATTAAATCAAGAAAACTTAAAACAAGCCCGCGATGTCATTGAAGCTTTGCAATTAAGAGAAATAGAAAATTACTTTCAGGAAGTTTGTTTACAGGCTAAACCCGAAATTATTGATACAGTAGTAGATAGAATAGACACTACAGCAGCAGTTATTTACCCGATTATTTTACAAAACCGTTTGGAAATAATTCTCAGACTTCCCAATCAAAATAAATTTAATCATTACACCACTTTTATTAAAGCCAATGAACTTGAAAATACTTTAGAAAAACTGCAATATAGTCTCAGACAACCAGAACAAATTAACCAGGTAAACAAAATATCTGGAGAAATATATAGTTGGTTAATTCAACCATTAGAAGCCGATTTACAAAACAATAAAATAGAAACATTAGTATTTGTCTTAGATGGAAACTTAAGAAATATTCCAATGGGCGTACTATACGATAGTAAAGCGCCAGAAAAATCGCCAAAATATTTAATCGAAAAATATGCGATTGCTTTAACTTCAGGTTTGCAAATGCTGGAGCCAAAACCATTACAAAGAAAAGAATTAAAGATTTTAATGGCTGGAGTCACCGAAAAGCGATCGATTAATAATAAAGAATTTTTACCTCTTAGTAATGTTTTCTTAGAGTTAAATACAATTCAATCGCAAATACCCAACAGCAAAAAATTATTAAACCAAACCTTTACCGATGTAAACTTAGAAAAGCAAATTGATTCAGCCAAATATACAATAGTTCATATTGCTACCCACAGTAATTTTAGTTCAAATTTAGAAGAAACCTATATTTTGACTTGGGATAAATTACTAAAAGCCGAAGATTTTGATAATTTATTGCAAATTAATAAAAATGCAAAATCTCAAGCTATTGAATTATTAGTTCTTAGTGCTTGTGAAACCGCTAATGGAGATAAAAGAGCAACTTTAGGACTTTCTGGAATTGCCATTCGTGCGGGTTCAAGAAGTACTGTCGCTAGCTTATGGGCTGTTGAAGATGAATCTACTGCTAAATTAATGAGTCAATTTTATCAAGAATTACAGCAGAATAAATTGAACAAAGCCAAAGCTTTACAACAAGCTCAAATTAAACTTTTAAAAAATAGTGAACCACCATTAACTTGGGCACCTTATGTATTAATCGGAAATTGGCTTTGACAGTTATCAATTATCAATTATCAATTATCAGTTATCAGTTATCAGTTATTAATTTTTCAACTAACAACTAACAACTAACAATCTTCAACAATCGGTTTATCTGATAAATCTTTCAAGCCAATATCATTTAATAATTGCAACCAATCTCTAGCAAGACTTTTATTCTGGGGATTTGCTCGGCGAAGTTTGGCTAATTCTGTTAAAGCTGAATATAAAATACCATTTTGAGCGTAGAAAGCAACTCGCTGTCGGGGAGAAGTAACTGCACTTAATTGCTTTTGCTGGTTTGGTTGTAGCGCTACCCTTTTTACCCATCCCCGCACGTAAATAGGAGTACTTGATTTGGAATCATCGCAATACAGTTTAAAATACCATTGGTAGATTTTATTAGTCTTTAAAGATGTCTCGGAAGCAAGACTAACACCAACAATACCTTCACCTTTATCCATCGGTAAATCAGTTCGATATACATCATTGTGAGCTTCATCTTGCAAGACAAATTCTCCTTTGGGAATCTCGCTTGATTTATAAGGAATATATAGCCAAAATGTTGGATTTGCTTCCACCACTTTACCAACTTGGTTTTCAAGAATCAAAGCTGTAAGTGGTATACTTGTCGCAGGACAATCATTACGACTACCCATTCCTCTTCTTCTAGTTGGTCTTCCTCGTCTATCCCCAGTTGGTTTCTTTTGTTTAAACTGAATTTGGATTTTAGGAGCTTTTCTACTAATTTGTGTTTGCGATTTTGCTGTTACAGGTTGGTAAAACAAGGCAAAACTAGTAAAGGTTAATAAGGAAATAAGGCTAAATTTAATTTGGTTTATCGTTTTGATTTTCATATATCCAAATCTATTATTACTAGTTATGTTTATATTTATATAAGCATTAGTTTTTCATCAATCAATTTTGAATTGAACCATTTCACATAGATTACCAAACTATTTATTAGATTAATAAAAATTATAATGTAACTTATATTTATTCTCTATTTGCATAAATATACTTTTTTGTAAATAGCTATTTTGGTATATTTATCACTTACGAAAAGCCCCCCTTAAAAAGGGGGGTTGGGGGGATCTAGAATGTAACTT
>CAYMZW010000019.1:12937-15818 GCA_964395005.1 uncultured Rivularia sp. | reverse complement strand
ATTTTCTGCCCGCATAAATAGATTTATTTGTAAATAGCTATTTTGGTATATTTATAGATATCTGTAAATTGTTACAGGACTTACGAAAAGCCCCCCTTAAAAAGGGGGGTTGGGGGGATCTAGAATGTTTGGAACATTTTTATTTGATATCTTATTACACCAATAAAAAGTATTTTTTGTTGATGTTGCATTTAAAAGTGCATAAGTTAATTTAAACGGCATCTAGTTAATAGTGTAAGGAGGAAAGATAAGTTCTTTACCTTCTACAAAATAATTGTTATTTACAATAGGAAACAACCATGAATTTAGAAAAAATCGAACAGCTAAAACAAGAAGTTGAACAAAAAATGATCGATGGAATTTACTATTCTAAACTATTTGAATTTTTTGATGGCAAAGGTTTAGAAGGAAAAGCTGTGAAAGTTAAAGTTGTATTCGATTTAAATCAAATGCGAGAAGAAGATTTGATTAAAGATCCAGAATTAAAAGACTCTTTACGAGAATTACCTGGAAACGAATTAGTACTCGTTTCTTGCTTCCCCTGTTATGATGGTGGATGGTGTAGATGATACTAATGATATTTTTAGGACAAAATCTAATAAGTACCTGTGCCAATATTTGATTTAATATTTTTTTTGAATAGGGAATAGGGAACGGTTCGAGAAACCTGGTTTTTTGGAAAAACCGGGTTTCTAACACTTTAAAGTCGGGGATTTGATTTTTATGTATGTATAAAAATGGTATTTTATTTAGAGGTACAATCTGGGAAATAAATAATGATAGTCGATCGGTATTGCTTTCATAAGTTAGCCGTTGCAATATTTACGAGCATAGCATTTTACGCTAATTCAGTTAATGCTCAAATCGTTCCAGATGCAACCTTACCAAATAATTCCAGCGTCACAATACAAGATAATATTAAAGTTATAGAAGGTGGAAGCCAAGCAGGAAATAATCTATTTCACAGTTTTGAGCAGTTTTCAATACCTACTAATCAAATCGGCTATTTTAACAATTCTACAAATATTCAAAATATTATTACCCGCATCACCGGCAAATCTATTTCTAATATTAACGGTATACTTCGTGCCAACGGTACGGCAAATTTATTTTTAATTAATCCTAATGGAATTGTTTTCGGTGAAAATGCTGCTTTAGATATTGGTGGTTCGTTTTTAGCAACTACCGCAAGCAGTATTAACTTCGCAGATGGTACTTTATTTAGCGCTATACATTCCCAACCAAAACCACTTTTAACTATTAACGTTCCCATCGGTTTACAGTTTGGTAAAACCGCCGCACCAATCCGTAATCAATCTCAAGCTGCTTTTAATGGTGCAACTAATTTCTTTGGGCAAGCAGCTGGTTTAAAAGTATCTCCAGGTAAAAGTTTGACATTAATTGGCGGTGATGTAACCTTAGAAAGTGGCAATCTAACCGCAGATTCTGGACGAATTGAATTAGCAAGTGTTGCACCTAATAGTTTCGTTAATCTCAACTCAACCGATAAGGGTTGGGTTTTGGGGTATGAAAGTGTGGAAAATTTTCAAAACATTCAAGTAATTCAACGAAATATCAATGATTTGTCTATTAGGGCGATAGTAAACGCGAGTGGGAAAGATGGCGGTGGTAGTATTAAAGTACAAGGTAATTCTGTAGAGTTACTTGGTGATGTGGGTTTAAGTACTTCAACCACAAATGAGAAAAATGCTGGAGACATAACGATTAATGCCAAAAAATTAGTTCTTCGAGATGGCGCACAGGTATTAGCTTTTACTTCGGGTAAAGGTGCAGCAGGAAATACAATTGTCAACGCTTCAGATTCTATTGAGTTAATTGGCGAATTTATTAGCGAAAATGGCAGCATACTAAGTAGTGGATTTGTTAATGCTACTGCTGGTGATGGAAATGGAGGAAACATTACTATTAACACAAGCAGATTAATTATTTCTGATGGAGCAGTTGTAACAGTACAAACTTCTTACAGACGTGGAAGTGATAATTCACAATTTATTTTAGCAACAGGAAAAGCTGGTAATTTAACTGTAAATGCTTCTGAGCTTGTAGAATTAGTTGGTAAATCAGTCACAGATAACGCCAGTAGTGCGCTTGTATCTAGCACTTCAAATTCAGCAGATGCGGGAAAAATAACGATTTCAACTAAGCGATTAATTGTTAGAGATGAAGCTGAAATTAGTGTTAGCAGTTTATTTCCAAAATTTCCATCAAATATAACTTTTGTCGGCGATACAAACAATTTAGGAAATGCAGGGGAATTTAATATCACTGCCGATTCTATACTTTTAGATAATCAAGGCAAACTTATATCTGAAACCGAATTAGCAAACGGAGGCAATATTAATATCGAGTTAAAAGATTTATTATTATTGCGTCGTAACAGTCAAATTTCAACTAATGCAGGGAAAGCTCAAAATCAAGGCGATGGCGGCAATATTAATATTAATATTCCCAATGGTTTTCTAGTTGCTCTACCCTCGGAAAACAGCGACATTACCGCGAATGCTTTTACTGGCGCTGGTGGAAGAGTTGATATTACTGCTACTGGTATTTTTGGCATTCAACCCCGCAGTCGAGATGAGTTAGCAACGCTTTTATCTTCTAATAATTTGAGCGAAATAGATCCGCAACAACTTTTAACCAGCGATATTACAGCAATTTCTCAACAAAACCCGAATTTAAACGGCGTTTTAACTATTAATGTTCAAGATGTTGAACCTACAAGGGAATTAGTTAAATTACCAGAGATACCAATTGATACAAAAGTCTCTCAGGTTTGCAGATTTCGTAGAGGCAATCAAAGTCAATTTGTTTTCACCAGACGCGGTGGTTTACCTCCTTTACCCAGTGAAGCATTAAGGGG
>CAYMZW010000019.1:0-12837 GCA_964395005.1 uncultured Rivularia sp. | reverse complement strand
AGATGGGGAGATTAGGAGAAAAAAAAATCCCATTGTTGAAGCTAATGGTTGGGTTGTGGATGATGATGGTGATATCTATTTTGTGGCTAACAAATCTGGGAGAAGTGGGGAGAATTTTCAAGGAGCGGGTTGTTAGTATATAATTCAATACTTAATTGAGCAACGGTGTTTTTTTCTTCTTGTAAATTGCAACGCTACCGCTACTCGCCATCAAAGCAACCACGCAAGGTATGAAGGGTATCCAACCACCTTGAATTAATATGCTATAGCAAATCAAATACAATACAATTTGGGTTAATCCTAAAGTTAATGCTAAATGCAAGGATGATTTAAACCGGCAAGCTAACATTGCTCCAACTATTGCCCAATAATAAATCCAAAGTGCTTCCGTCCATTTTGACCATACCCATAATAACGGTCTATTATCAAGGGCAGCGCTAATAATTTGACTTACCATATGTGCATGTATAGCTACCCCTGGAGTTTTGTTTTGCTCTGATGTAGCAGTGCTTAATGGTGTTAACCAATAATTGTTAAAGCTTGGAGCAGTTGTACCAATTATGACAATTTTATCTTCAACTAAATTAGATTGAATTTTTCCGTCAAGCACTTGTTGAAGATTTATTCGGTTTGCAACTTCTGGTGTTGAACGCCAATTTAGCATTACTTGATAACCCAAACTATCTATATTACTGTAACTACCGCTGTTACTTTCTAAATAAGGAAGTACAAATTTATTATTGCCTGAAACAGAGTTTTCTTCTGCATTTAGTTGGAGTTCGATATTTTCTTTCGCTAAGTAACGCTGTGCTAATTGAAAGCTAAAGGATTTGTCGGTATCACAAGGTTGTGCGGGTGCCATCGCTAATAAATGACGACGTAGAATACTATCTGAATCTTCTACAACGTCAGTAAATCCCAAGCTTTGTGGAGAAACTTCTGAAGGTGGTGGTACTCCTGGGTTTTGCTCTCCTTCGCTGGCTTGACAAACTCCAATGAATTTGGAACTTGTTTTCATCCATTTCGCTAAGTCTGCATATTGGGGTTTTACGGGATTGTCTCTATAAATATTTAAACCGATGATGCGGGGATTGTATTTTTCCAATTTGCTTATCAAACTGAAGAATGCACTATCAGAAATTGACGCTGCACCTCTTTCATCGGCATTCTGTGCTTGTACGTCAGTTTCAGTAATTTCAACGATTAAAATGCGATCGTCTTTGCTTTCTAAAGGTCGCGATCGCATCATACTATCAAATGCTCTAAGCTCCCAATTTTCCAATAACCCAAAACTTCGCGCTCCTACAATTGCTGTGGCGATCGCCAAACCAATACTTAAAATTGCAGGTATAATCTGACGCGGACTAAATTGTGAAGAATTAACCTCGATCGAATTTTGAGTTGGATTTGACCAAACTAAAGGTGCTTCGGTAGGATTTTGACATATCACTGGCAGCCAACTTGCACAGGGAAATTGCGCTTCTAAACCTTGTAATCTTTCTCCAGCTTCGCGCACTGCGCCATAAAATGATTTGGATTGGGAAAAAGCTGATAGAAAAAACTGTAAAAATCTTTGTGCCACTAAATCCGGTACGGGTTCGCGCATGACAATCATTTGCGGTATATGCAATGAAGTTAATTGCGTCGCTAATCCTAAACCATCGCAAGAATTAAAGATTGCTAACCGCAACCCCCGCGATATTGCCGCTCTCAAACCGTTTTTTAACTGCTCAATAGTTAAACTATCATTTCTGTTAATACAAATTCGTCCGCTTTCTCCATTTCCTTGACTCGAACTATGTCCGGCAAAAAACAATATATCCCATCCGGATTCATCCCAAAGCATCAAATCTAATTCTTGACGCTGAGCTTCTACTAAAAAAGTTGTTTCGGCACCAGGTAAATTTTCTAATATAGTTCTATCTTCTTGAATATCAATATTTTCATTATTACCTAAAACTGCTAATATTCTGATTTTATCTCTTAATGGTTTATAGTTATTTTCTAACCGTTCAAAATCCGGTTTACTCAAACAAAAAACTGCATTTGGGTAATCATCAAAAAAGTCCCATAAATTCCACGGTAATCGCCGTACTTCATCTAATTCAGTTTGAATAATTACCTGAATTTCTTCGGTAGGGCTTAACTTTGTACGTAATTTTTGTTCTAAATAGACAAAAGTAGGGCAGTTAAGCCAAATATTAAATTTAAGCTTTAAATCCTCACATAATTTGTTAAATTCAACTGATGAAATATTAGTTACATCTTCTAACTCAATTTCAATTTCATCATCAGACTCATATTGCACTCGCCAAGTCAAATCAGGAATTAAAGAATCATAAAGCAAATTGTAGAGAATTTGCCAGCGTCTGTAAAGTTCCGTGAGTTCTGGTGCAGCAGGTAAACTTCCAGTAAACTGAGTGGGGAAAAAATCATTGTCTGCATCGCGCTCGTAAATTTGAGCGATCGCCCCATTGAATCCCTCTTGCAAGCTACCTTTTCCCAGATTTAATACGACTAATTTACTCATCTTGGAGAATTGGTAAATTCACATACAAAGCCCTGTTTTATATTGACATTAATCTACAGTAAAAGGGAATAGGCAATAGGGAATAGAAAATGAAGATTTGATAGTTAGCGGTTAAAAATCCTAAATTTTAAAAAAGTGTGAAACTGACAATAAATTAAATACAACCCAAATTACTAGCCGAATAGTTAATTTATGATATTTATGTCTTACACAAAGCCCCACTTTTTAAGGGGGGTTGGGGGGATCTCAATGTCTTACACAAAGCCCCACTTTTTAAGGGGGGTTGGGGGGATCTCAATGTCTGGAACACGCTCATTTCCCATTGTCGCTACGTAAGTGCTGATATTACTACCCATCATGACATCTTAATTTTATATTATCTGCGAAAGTTTGCTTTTAGTTGTAAGAGATATTGATAATTCCGAGGTGATTTAAATCCGCAGATAATACTGCAAAAAACTTTTATTCGGATTTCATTCCATGACGTTACTAATATCTAATTTTCAAACCTCTCAAGTACAAAATTCTCTTTAATTTTGATACCTTCGCGAGCTACTTGAATACTAAAATATTTGCCTAGGGGCAGCTTGAATCGTTTCAATTGAATGTAATTGTCGTAACTTCTTGATTCTACAGACTGTAAAGCATTTCCAGATTCGGAAAGCAAAGTTAATTGCATCTTGTCAGGTAAATAACTTTCTCCAGAAGCAGGATAAAGCTGTACTCGAATGCCAACTTTATTATCAACTTGCGGTGATAAACCAATCAGTAAAGCCACAGATTGACTTTCTAATTGCATCCCTAAATCAATCAGTTTAGCTCCTTTAACACAAACTTCATTTAAAACAGAATCGCTTCGGAATTGAAAAGCTTTCGTATCACTCAAGCTTAATAAATCATCAACAGAGCGCCAACCTTCATCAAAAAGATTGTCAAACCACGAACTCAAATTATGTACAATTTTTTCTGTCTTTTCCATGAGATTAATCTGTGAATGTTTTATTCTCTGGTTATACAAAATAGTCCAATATTTTGGGGATGCTAAAATTGCTCCCCAATAGATAAACTCAATATGCAAACGAGGTGAATAGACAGTCGGCTTGCTTAATTTCTCTATAATTTGCTTTGCTTGAGTTTCCGATAACCTTGGTAAAGTTTCCACCTGTGGTTGTTCGAGGGTACAAAGTTCTTGAGCTACCCACATAACATTAAGATCGGCAATCAAATCGCGGTTATTTACATAATAAGTTCTATCAATTGGATCGTATTGTGCTTTTTTACGAATTTGCTGATGGCTAATAAAACCACATATTCTTAACCAACCCTCCTCAACATTTAATTGTACCGAGAGATAATAATTAGCAGCCCAAGTAGAAATATCAACCCATTCTTGCGGAATGCACAATTCAGTTGGATCGCTTTGTTCGTTTGGAACTAAAACTAATCGAAAACCATCGAAGTTTAAATCAATTCCATTCACAAATTCACATACTTGATATAAATCTTCACATAGCTGTGGTATCTGCAATTTTTCTAATAAATCCGGTTCATCCTTCAGCCATTTGACAAAAGCATTTAAACATAAACGATTTACGAAAGCCCTGTGACAAGCAGCATCGTTTTGATAATTTCTTTTTGAATTATTGTTTACAGCTTCTTGCCATGCTATTTCTCGTTCTTTTGCTGAAAATTCAATCCACAAATATTCGGGGTGAATTTCTGTCAAATCATCAAAATTCAACATATGACTATTGTTCATATTTAAAAATTATCCTTATTTTGACTGTATCCATCGATCTACTACATTAACTATTTTTGGATCTACTACAGATAGGGAACCTTTTTCTAAACACATAGTTGTTTCCAAGTAATGTTTAAAATACGTTAATAATTTAAGATTAATTGGTGTTAATTGATTTGATTTTTCTAAAGCATCATTACAACCTTGAACAACGAACTTATTTTGGAATTCGATACTATTAAATATATTTGTTTGTTCTTCATAGCTAAACTGCTTAATAATTTCATCCAAGATAGAAAAAATCATTCGTTGGCAATATAGCCGCAAGCATTTATCCAAAGCGGATTTTATTCTTTCAATATCTTTTTCATTATTAAGATGAATTTCTGGGTTAGTTTTGTTCCATTCTGAGGTAAATTCCTTTAATATGGTTCTACTATATTTTTTTAACTGACGGGCTACTTGATACTGCTTTTGCAGATCGGAATATTTATATTTAAGAAGATTGGCTATTTCTGTTTGAGTTAAATCTAATCCCTGCCATAATTTTAAAATTATCTGACATAGTTCTGGCATATTCGCAAATAAGTTGTCAAGAATTATTTCTAAGTTTTGAAATTCTTCCTGCTGTATTAATAGATCCCATGTAGAAACTGTGAAATCGGATACACCACAATAACCTTCCTCAAAATACAAATATCGCTTGTTGCGGTAATTTTTAGCTGCTCTAATACAAGTTAAAAGCATTTCTAAAATTAGCTTTTCTGTTGCAGGTACAGAATTCAAATTAAGTTGATTGCATCGTTGATTGTAATCGCCAGCAATTTTCCTCAATTCATCCTGTGAAGGCTTTCGCGACGAACCAATACGGTTTGGTGTCATGTGAAAAGTTTCGGTAAAACATTGCCAAGCTAAACGATGTAAAACAATCTGCGGAGCCTGCAAATTATGCGCTGATAAAGCATCATTTAATTCTCCAGTACTTAAATCTTTCAATAAACCGTAGCTGGAAAATCTTGTTCTTCTTGCTTCTAAATCTTGTCGATAGATTTGGTTGCGAATAAATCTTTTAAACGCCGTTATCGCATATGCTTCTACATTTATTTGATTGCGCTCAAAATTAAAGTTCTTAAAAAACTTATTTGGTGAATTTGCAGCAATATTTGCTATTTGAAAAAATTCTTCTAGCGAATATTTATGTTTTATATACTTAAATTCATAATGCATATCTTTTGCTGCTTTAAAACAAGCTTCTTGCAAATACGCGGAAAAATGGTTCTTTGCGCTACAGCAGCAGTTATCTAAATTTGATTGATGTAAATTTTGATTGTCACATTGCTCTTGAGCTAGTAAATTTTTTAAAAAATATTGTGCCCAAAAACTTTCCTTGGCTTGGGGATCTGCTTTTAGTTTTAATTTCATACTTTTTTCCAGCCGTGCATCCTGTTTCCAACTCAATTGGATTTGAGATTTGTTGGCTGTAAAACAGATAAAGCTAGAAAATTTATCAACTAGATTATTACGTTTTTTTACATGCATCAGTTTTTATTTTTGCAAAAGCATCAAATATTACTATAGAACCATTTGATTTTGCCTCTCCTATATTTATTGATATCCAAGGCACTTAATTGACATTTAATTCATATAAGTTCACAATTACTAGGTGTACTTTGCACGCTTGGCAAGCGCTGTATATATCTATGGGTGCCCAGATAAATCGGTTATGCAGTTTTAAGGAATTTTTATCCAAAACATACAACATTTCAAGCTGAAACTCTCTGCAACCATCGCGTTTAAGATAAACCTAGCTTTATAGTCTCCCACCATCAGGCTACTGAAAACATCTATCAATTGCCACATCTACATTTGTGAGCTTTCATACTTTGATACAAGTCTCATATGCTTATTGATAGTTGACTTTTTTGACTAAATAGACATCTGCGGGAAATTACAAGAACCTCTCTCCAAACCTCTCTCCTGCGAGGAGAGAGGCTTAATTTTCCCCCTTCCCTGGTAGGGAAGGGGGGTAGGGGGCTCGCGGTTTTAGCGTGAAGAAGAGAAGGAAAGTATGCAAATGTTTTCCAGAGATGTCTAATGGGAATAAAAGTAAGGGTTTGAGGTTAAAAAACATTCTGTGACATAGTTTGTTTTATTTTTACCGATTTATTTATTGGCTATTTTAAGATTGTCATATTTCAAAGTTCGCTATTAACAGAATTCGGAAATGCAGCTAATTAGTATGGTTGTTGATCATCTTTTTATAGTTATGCAAAAGCAAGAAACTTTAGCTCAATTAATATGTCGTACTGTGTTAGAATTTGAACAGCGCCAAGCCACAGATTTACAACAGCAAAAACTTCTAGAAACAACTTTAAAGTCTCCGAAGATTAAAGCATCTAGCCAATTATCTACAAAATCAAAATCATCAAAAATTAATTTAAAAAATAAAACTGCATAAATTAATTTTATATAGTTTACAAAATTACTATTTGAATTTCATATCTGTTTTGGTGTTGCTCAATTCAGTAATTGGTACGGTATTTATATAGAATAGGACTTACGCAATCACAACGATAAATTAATTATTTCAGCTGTTTAGAACCCCCAACCCCCCTTAAAAAGTGGGGCTTTGCGTAAGTCATATAGAAATATATACTTAAAAAATTAATCATAATTAAGGAACCCGGTTTAAACAAAACCGGGTTTTTCATATTATAGAGATGAATATATTGGTTTGATAGCCAGCACATTAGAGAACGCATGTGCCACAAGTCTTTACCAGGCCAGAAGGTTGCACCTTTACCGTAATCGTTGCTAGCAAACAACTCTTGGATTTCAGTTTTGAACTTATCGTTGGAATTGTGAACCAAAACGTGAATGGGTTCAGCACCTAATTCCATTAAGAAGCTAGTCATGCCGTATACTAAATCGGGATCGCCGTAGATAGCAAAGCGCTTACCATGCAACCAAGCGTGGGAGTCAGTCATAGCGTCAACAGCACGGCCGCGCTCTTCTTCTAACTCTTGAGGAATGGGCTTACCAGTCAACTCACTGAGTTTCATTAACAACTCATCAGTTCCGCGAATACCCCAAGGGCGAACAACTGATGTAGGTTGCTTCCACTCTTTCTCGATATATTCGCGAGTCTTAGGAGTAGAATGTGCTTGCAAGCAAAGTGTAGCTTCAGCATTGCAAGAATCAGCAGCATCTTCCAATTTTGTACCCTTGGGATACATGTTGAATTTACCATCGTTAGGTGCATCAACGTAATCGGAGTTGTCAGCTAATAAGGTATAGTCAATATCCATCAACTTAGCAATACGCTTAACTTCGCGTAAGTTGCCAACATAGGTATCAAAACCAGGGATGATATTGATTTTGCCATTGGTTTTATCTTTCTTCTTGTCTTTGGTAAGATTTTGAAGAATACCTTTCATCATATTATCGTAGCCGGTAATATGAGAACCTACGAAGCTAGGAGTGTGAGCGAAAGGTACGGGTAAATCTTCAGGAATGCCACCTTCGTTTTTAGCATTACCGATAAATGAACCCAAGTCATCACCGATTACCTCAGCCATGCAGGTAGTGGAAACGGCAATCATTTTAGGCTTGTAAAGCTCGTAAGCATTAGTCAAACCATCAATCATATTCTTCAAACCACCGAATACCGCAGCATCTTCAGTCATTGAAGAAGAAACAGCAGAGAAAGGCTCTTTGAAGTGACGGGTTAAGTGTGTGCGGAAGTAAGCAACACAACCTTGGCTGCCTTGGACAAAAGGTAGAGTTCCTTCAAAACCAGCAGCAGCGTAGATAGCTCCTAAAGGCTGACAACCTTTAGCTGGGTTAACGGTTAGAGCTTCGCGAGCGAAGTTCTTTTCACGATATTCCCAAGATTTTGTCCATTCAGCAATTTTCTTAACTTCTTCTGGATCGTGTCCACCTTCAAACTTTTTCTTGCCTTCAAAAAGTTCTTGATATTCCGGATTGTGGAATAAATCAACGTGGTCTTTAATTTTTTCGGGATTCTGTGGCATTATGTGTTCTCCAAGCTTGCTAGATTAGCAGTTTGTAAATAAAAGTTAGTGGTTTGATTGGGGGATAAAGGTCAGATCCAGCGACGTAAGCCGCTGTTTATAGCTGACCAAAAGACGAAATAGGTGGGGGAAATATCCCCCTATTTCATTAATCCCTAAGCAGCAGCTTTAGCTTTAGCAGCTTGAGTAGTAGCAGCAGGTTCTTCTTTCTTCCAAGGAGTTCCAATCAATTTCCAGGAAGGATTGTTAATTGCTAAATCCATGTCACGAGCGAAGATAGCGAAGCCATCATAACCGTGATAAGGTCCGGAGTAATCCTTTTTATGGTTTCTTATTAACCTATATAAAAATGTTTTTGACACGCAATGTTAATCTCAAACATTGTTTGCTAATTACATATTTAATGATGAATTGAGTTTATTCTAAATATAACGATGCATCTCCAGGATTAAATTTTAATAATATTGGTTTAAAAGTGAAATTATAATATATGAAACAAGATATTTTTTCAGAATTAGATAAAGTAAATCAGCGATTAAAATCTGCAAAGACAAAGGTAACAATAAGAGAATCAAATGGCAGTTTGCAATTACGCGCTACTTTACCAATAAAATTGGGAGATAAAGATACAAGAGGAACCGGAAGAAAGCAATATAATCTTAGTTTAAATATTCCTGCTAATTTAGAAGGTTTGAAAACTGCTGAAGAAGAAGCGCAGGAATTAGGAAAACTGATTGCTCGAAAAACCTTTGTCTGGAACGATAAATATTTAGGGAATCAAGCAATTAAACAAGATTTTCCAACCATTGGTGAATTACTAAAAAAATTTGAAGCAGAATATTTTAAAACCCATAAACGCACTACTAAAAGCGAACATACTTTTTATTATTATTTTACTCGAACTAAGCGATACACTAACTCTCAAGACTTGGCGATCGCCGAAAATCTGATAAACTCAATTGAAAAAATCGATAAGGAATGGGCAAAATACAATGCAGCCAGAGCAATATCTGCATTTTGTCAAACTTTTAATATAAAAATTGACTTATCAAAATATTCCAAAATGCCGGAACATAATTCTCGGAAGATACCGACAGATGCAGAGATATCTACCGGATTTACCAAGTTCGCAGATTACCTTAATATTAGAGGCAAACAAGTAAATCAAAACGTTAAAGACAGTTGGCAACTATGGCGCTGGATATACGGAATGCTTGCAGTATATGGTTTACGTCCGCGAGAATTATTTATTAACCCCAACATTAATTGGTGGTTAAATGAAGATAATGCAGATATAACCTGGAAGGTAGATAAAGATTGCAAAACCGGAGAAAGAGAAGCATTACCTTTATATAGAGAATGGATTGCAGACTTCGATTTAAGAAATCCCAGATATGCAAAAATGCTCGTAGATGCAATCAACAAAAAAGATAAAAATAATCACGCACAGATAACCGGATTAACGCAACGAGTTAGCTGGTGGTTTCGCAAAGTTGGATTAGAATTTAAACCCTACGACTTACGTCATGCTTGGGCAATTCGAGCGCATATTTTAGGGATTCCCATCAAAGCAGCAGCCGATAACTTAGGGCACAGCGTACAGGTGCATACTCAAACTTATCAGCGTTGGTTTTCCTTAGATATGCGGAAATTAGCGATCGATACGGCTTTGAATAAGAAGAATGAAGTTGAGGTGGTTAAGGAAGAGAATCAAAGATTGAAATTAGAGGTTGAGAAGTTGAGGATAGAGAGAGTTTATAGTAATTTGTAGGGTGCGTTGCTTTAATGAAATCTGTGGGTGAGTAACATAATTTGCTGTTGGGTTACGACGCAATTCAAGATTATTCATTTTATATCCAAGTTAAAAATGCGTCTAACCCAACCTACAGTTGACTAATTACTACCCAATCGCATAATTTTAAGAGGTAGTATAAATTTTGCTCTTAACAAGATCAATCCTCTAAATTCTCTTCCTCTGCGTACTCTGTGTTTAGTAAGGTTTTTTTTGCAAAAGTTTAAAGTTTATAACCCCGGAAAACTAATGTGGTGGAATATTACTCTATTGTTGATTCTATTTAAGCTTTTTTTCATCATTAATGTGATGCGTTACCCAGTATGAAATACAGCAAACCAGTCTATTTCCCCCACCTTGACTCTAATAATGATTGATGAGTAAATGAACTCGTGTAATACCGAATACTCCACGGGGTGTTAAATTATGGAACTCGTTCAACAGTTAGTAAGTAATCTAGGTGTACAGGAAGATCAAGCCAAAGGTGGTGCTGGTTTAATTTTAAAGCTTGCTCAAGATAAGCTTGGTGGTGGAGAATTTGCGAAAGTTGCATCGGCTATCCCCGGATCTGATATGCTTTTAGGCTCTGCACCTTCGCAAGATGCTGGTAGTGGAATGATGGGTGCTTTGGGTGGTATGGCTGCTGGTATGATGGGCGGCAATCAAGGCGCTAATTTAGGAAGTCTGATGAGTCTTGCTGGTGGTTTTCAGAAGTTAGGAATGAGTGGGGATATGGTGACAAAGTTTTTCCCTGTAATTCTTAATTTTGTGCAGCAGAAAGGTGGTGCTGATGCAGCTGGTATTTTATCGAAAGCTTTGGGGCAATAGAATTTTTCACCATCTGATGATTTTGTGGTTGTCTAATTATTTTGATTATTGGGCAACCATATATTTTGAAAAACTCAGCTTTTAACATTTTGAAATTTTTGTCATTTTTGTAATTATGAATATTAATACTACTCGCGTTCAAATCCCCAACAATGATTTATTAATCGATGCTTATTTAGCGCAGCCGGAAGGTAATAATAAAAATGGTGCTGTAATTGTTTTTCAAGAGATTTTTGGTGTTAATGAGAATATTCGAGACATTACCGAATTAATAGCTAAACAAGGATATATCGCAATTGCTCCGGCAATGTTTCAACGCATTGCTCCCGGTTTTGAATTTGGTTTTAGTGAGGAAGATGCTGGTTTTAGTCAAGAAGCTTTCCGCTTGGGAATGGAATATTATCAACAGGTAAAATATCAGGAGATATTCAGCGATATTAAAGCGACGATTGCTTATTTGAAGAATTTATCTAATGTGAAAACTGATTCTATTGGCTGCGTTGGTTTCTGTTTTGGCGGACATATTGCTTACATGGCTGCTACTTTACCAGATATTAAAGCAACAGCTTCTTTTTATGGTGGTGGAATTACTCAACCTAGTTATGGTGAAGATATTCCAACTGTTAATCGTACTTCTGAAATTAAAGGTACTATTTATACGTTTTTTGGTACAAAAGATTCTTTGATATCTCAGGAAAATAACGAGAAAATTGAAGCAGAATTAAAGAAGCATAATATTAATCATCGCGTATTTAGATATGATGCTGGGCATGGATTTTTTGCCGGGTTTTTTGTAGATAAGTATCCTTTTTTAGCACAAAATCCGAGTGTTAATAGAGAAGCTGCTATTGATGCTTGGAATCATGTTTTAGAGTTGTTTGAGAATAATTTGTAAATATTCAAGTCTCTGATGTTAAATTAGCTCCCGCTCGAATTAAAATTACTCATTGCTGTTTGAAAAAATTGGGATTATTATAAAATTTAAAAAATCTGTATTTTAATCTCTATGTGCTATATTATTCGTCCCCTTGAAGTTAGCGATGAGTCTTTTTTATGGGAAATGCTATATCAAGCGATTTATGTTCCAACTGGATGTATACCTTTACCAAAAGAGATTATTTATCAACCACAACTTGCAAAGTATATTCAAGATTGGAAGACTAATGATATCGGTTCGATCGCAATTTTAGAATCGAATCAAACTCCCATCGGAGCTACATGGATTCGCTTATTTAATATCAATAATCCCGGTTATGGATATATTAACGATCAAACACCAGAACTTTCAATTGCTGTTTTACCCGAATATCGCAATCAAGGTATTGGTACGAAGCTTATTTCAGATTTATTAGAAATAATAAAAGATATTTATCCAGCCATTTCTTTAAGCGTATCTTCTGAGAATCCAGCATTGCGACTTTATCAACGCTTAGGTTTTGAAATTGTAAGTAAAGTTGATAATTCTTTGACTATGAAAAAACGTTTAAATAATCGGCTTTGCTGAGCCTACTTTTTACTGCTAAATATGATTCCCACAAAAAGGCGATCGCAAATTGATTGAATGATTGAATGTAGAATATACAGAAAACCCGATTTTCCAAAAAAAACCGGGCTTTTGAATTTCATATTTTCATACAAGTATAAGCTATTTAAGTTGAAACAAACTTTTTACCTGCTTCAAATCTTTGATTTACTGTATCCCAGTTAATCGTATTCCACCAAGCTTCTAAATAATCCTTACGACGGTTTTGGTAATTCAAATAATATGCATGTTCCCAAACGTCGTTACCCATGATGGGATATTTACCTTCACTAAATGGACTATCTTGATTAGCGGTATTCATTACTTCCAATTTTCCATCTTTATTAAATACCAACCAAGCCCAACCACTACCAAAACGTTTTGCTCCAG
>CAYMZW010000018.1:0-31970 GCA_964395005.1 uncultured Rivularia sp. | reverse complement strand
TTACCTGCTGCATTGTTTCCAAATCGCGACGAGCTAGAAGTGCAGCATTATTAGATATAAACTCGAAAAAATCTGCATCTTTAATCAAAGCTACTTTCACCGCTTCAGCAACACCGGCACGCCAATCTCTTTCGTTAAGAGTATTGAGGAAATCAAAATCATTTAAAACAGCGTAAGGAGGTGCAAAGCTTCCTAAAAAGTTCTTTTTACCAAAAGCATTAATACCGTTTTTGACTCCTACCGCCGAATCATTTTGAGCCAATACAGTAGTAGGAATACGGATAAGACGAATTCCCCGATGGGCTGTAGCCGCCGCATATCCCACTAAATCCAGAACGGCACCACCACCAATAGCAATGATGTAAGAGTGACGACAAATACCAGCATTATCAACCAACTGATGAATTTTTTCAACCAGTTGGGGATTATTTTTCGCCGCTTCACCACCGGGAACTACTAAAGGTTCAGCTTCTAGAGTTAGAATATCAGAGTTAAAACGGCAATATTCCCGCAATTCTTCAAGCAACCCATCTTTGTGTGACAACAAACCGCCATCAACAACAGCCACCACCTTTTTCGGTTTAGCTTCCCCGTCATTCGCAACAACCGAAGCCAACAGCGAATTATCCAAATTAAAAATACCATTAGTGAAGTGAACCGGATAATTAAAAGTCACCTCAACACGCTGCTGAATCGGTTGCAGATTATATTTAGTCTTACTTTTTACTTCTAATATCATGATTAATAATTAATAATTGGTAATTGGTAATTGGTAATTGGTAATTGGGAATTAGAGAAGAAATTAACTCCATCCGTTGCCAAACTCTAAAGGTTTGTAGTAAGGGCTTTAGCCCTGTTTTTGGGGACTAAAGTCCTTACTACGAACTATTAGTTACATTAAGTGGTAATCAAAATATTCTCACTAGTTTGTTTTTTATCTCTATCAATATCTTTTGAAGTTAAATTTTTATTTAACAATAAATTGTTTATTGTTTCTTCTTTGTCTTTGGATAAAGCTTGATTAAAAAAGTTTTGAGTTGATTCAAACTCTTTAATTAATCCTTCCCGATCTTTTTCTGCCACAAGTTTAGCTAAACGGCTGTAAGTTTCGGCTAAAGTTACTATCGTTGCACATCTTTCTTCTGTGGCTAACATAATATCCGCAGACAAATGCGAACTTTGAGAAAACAAACGCTTGAGAATATCGATTTCTTGGCAATAAATTGGACTCGCCATTGATAAACTACGCTGAATATCAATATTTTCTTCAGCTAAAAATACACCCAAACTGAACCTAGCAAAATGGCGCATTGCTTGAACAATCGTCATCATTTTATCGTGTTCTTGAGGTGTCGATTCTACTAAGTTGCTGCCTTTAGCCTTGAAGAAATCTAGCAACCATTGAAATTTGTCGTCATCTCTTCCCCGACATACCACTATAATCTGTTGGGAAAAGGATTCAACTTTCGGCCCAAACATCGGATGCAAGCCCATTACAGCACCTTGATGGTACTCCATCATGGCTTGTACGGGTTCAGCTTTGACACTGGTTATATCGGCGATCGCCGTAGTTGGTTTCAGATATTGAGCAGCACGCTTAATTACTTCTACAGTTTTCTCAATGGGAACCGAAACCAATACTAAGTCAGCATTACCCAGTAATTTTTGTGCAAGCGGCCAATCTTGATTTCCGAAAGCGCATACTTGATGTCCGCTTGCTGAAAGTTCGCGAGCAAACCACTCTCCCATCTGCCCGCGCCCCCCGATGATAGTAATTCGTTGAGACTTACCCTTATTTTCTGTTTTAAAAACCATAAAGTGATTCTTTAATTATTAGTATTTCATGCTTTAAACGCTACTAAAAGCGTAATTGTTGAGTAATTTAGCAAGATTATTAAATTAATAAATGTCAAATTGCCTTTAATATTATTTAAAAAAATTATCTTTAAATTAGCACTTACGTAAGCCCCCCTTTTTAAGGGGGTTGGGGGGATCTAGAATGTGTAGAACACTCTCATTTTCGTTGTCGCTGCGTAAGTGCTATAAATTTCAAACACTATTCTAATAACATAATTATACTTGAATAGTTCGATTGATATTTAATATATTTATTTGAAATATTGGTAATTTCTTGATTTATATTTAGTTAAATGGATTGCAAACGGGAAATTATAAATTGATTTAATAAAAAAATAATAAATCTGCTTTGACTATACTTATGAGATTAAAATTTTAATAGTTCAAATAGTTCAAATAGATAAATTAAGTATTTATAGTAATTAAAACTAATTTTCGTAGTGCGAACAATATGCTGGCACTACCTACGACCTATATTTGCAGGAATAATTGTATATTTAATTCCCAACTTCTAACTCCTAACTCCCAACTCCTAACTCCTAACTCCTAACTTCTTTCTCCCTGGTAAAATAGCAGGTATCTTGCGAGAAATAGCTTGGTAAAAAACTGCTTCATAAGCCATTAATGCTTGTTCAAAAGAATAGCGTTCAACAGCAAATTTTCTGGCTTTTTCGCTTAATTTTGCGGTTAATTCAGGATTGCTATATAAACTCATAATTCCAGCAGCTAAATCTTGAGGTGATTCTGGTGCAACAACTACACCACCACCGCTTTGTCTAACTGCACGCGCTGCGGTACCTTGATGGGGAACCGAAGCAATAATTGGACTTCCCGAAGCTAACAATAATGGTATTTTTGAAGGCATATTAAAGGAAATTACATTGCGCTTTTGCACTACCAAACCCACATCAGCAGCCGCTAACATTTCTGGTAATTTCTCTCGCGGTTGCAAAGGTAGCAATAAGACATTATCCGCGCCACAAGCGATACAATGTTTTTGCAATCTTTTTAATGCTTTTGATTCTCCAGCAATTACAAAAGCAATTTCCGGAACATGACTTAACGATGCTGCTGTTTCTATTATGGTTTCTAAACCCTGAGTTAAAGCAATGTTTCCTGAATAAAGCGCCACAAACTTATTTTCTAATTTGTGAATAGCTTTCCAATTTTGAGCTTTTCTTGGCAAAGGGCGAATAAAGTTTACATCTACCCAGTTAGGAATACAATTAATCTTATTTATGGGAACTTTCTTATTAACTAAATTTTTAACAAATCCATCAGCAATAACGCTAATTGTATGAGCTTTCTTATAAGCAAATTTTTCTAGAATTTCCAAACCGCGAATCATGAATTTATTCTTCAATAATCCAGTTCGGATAGCTGCTTCTGGTAAAATATCTTGTACGTTTAGTACTACCGGACAATTATAAAACCAACCTAAAAATGTCGCAGGTAGCGAAACTAATAAAGGCGGAACAGTTAAAAGAATAACATCAGGTCGCCAACCATTCAAAGCTTGCGGCAAACTTGTAAATACAAAGCTTAATTCTAATAGCAATCTATCGATTAAATTAGGCTTAGATTTAATTCTTAAATAACAACGTTGAATCGTGACACCGTTTTTCTCTTCCGTGACATACCACTTACCGCGATACTCCTCGTAAATCTCGCGCTGAGGATAATTGGGCATACCAGTAATCACCCGCACTTGATGCCCTTTTTTTACTAATCCCTCAGCAAGCTCAGTCATTAAAGGCGCAATTCCGATAGGTTCGGGATGATAATTATAAGAATAAATTAGAATTTGCATTTACATCGATTTTTTATAAGTTAATTAGTTTTCGAGAATAGGGCATGGGGCATGGAGAATTGAGGATTGGGGAAAATAATTTTTACTCTTTACTCTTAACTCCTTACTCTTAACTCCTAACTCCTAACTATTGTTGTGTATCTTAAGTTACTGCGAATAATCTTGCTAACATTATAGATAAAGGTAGTAAACTTAACACTAATAAACCATAAGCGAGACCTGCAAAACTACAGCTAAGAGTCGCATCCAATACTATAAGTGATAGAACTCCAGAACGGACTGCTGTACGTATATTTTCAGCATTAGGTTCCCGTACAGCTTGAATAAAAGGTAATAAAACGCGCCAAGCAAGCAAGCATACTAGTGGTATTACTGCTAAAAAGTAAGATTTATTTAGCCACCCTAAAGTTAAGAGTCCAGTAATTACAACACTCATCAAGATTAAGGCTACAATACCCGTACTGCGTTTTCCACCATGTACTTCACCTTGGCTGATAGCTGTGATCGCGGCAATATAAGTAATGGGAATCAAAGCTAAATACCAATGTTCCCTCAGCATAGGCGATAAGATACTTACACCAAGAAGTAAATTACCACCGCGACAAATCCCCATATTTAAAGGACCTAAAAACGTATGATGTTTCCCATAAGCGTCATAAAGCAAAGCCGCAGCAGCTACACCACAGGCAATACTAAAACTCAACCAAGAAACCTGAGCCGCAGCGAATACACCGATACTTAAAAGTAAACTTCCTAAAACAATTGCTCCTTGTAATGAGCTTCTACCGCTAGGAATCGGTCTTTCCGGTCTTTCCTTAGCATCTAATTCCGCATCAAACACATCATTAAATACAACGCCACCACCGTATAAACCAGTAGTCGCAATCAGTAACCATGCCATAGGTTGCGGATTATCCAAAACTGCAAAACCAGAAGCCGCAATACCCGCCAGCACATCCGCCCAAGCAGTGATAATATTCGCAGGTCGCGTTAGCTGTAGATACGCCCAAAGGCGGTTGGTGTTTAAAGTTGCCGTGTTCATATTTTGAGAGGGGGTAGAAGGGGTAGAGGGGGTAGAGGGGGAGACAAGGGGATGGGGAGATGGGGAGACAAGGAGATGGGGAGATGAGGAGAAAATAATTATTAACTATTAACTCCTAACTCCTAACTCCTAACTCCTCACTCCTCACTTCTAACTCCTCACTCTTCACTGATTTACTCAATCAATGCGTATTCTGACTTAGCTTCTTCGATTACTGGCTTTTGTCCGCGCAGTACGGAGTTACCGCTGAATAATTCCCGTTGATCGATTGGAGATGGATTTAACCAGTCGGATTCTTGTATTTGTCCGCTTTGGCTGTATGCTGCAAGCGCATTTTCGTAACAGGTGGCTCGCACGTGTGCTTCGGGAATTCCTCTCTCTACCATCAATTGAGCGGTTTTTGGTACTGCCAAGGGATCGCTAACTCCCCAATCGGCGCTACTATCTACGATGATGCGATCGCAACCGTATTGACGTACAACTTCCACCATGCGAGCGTTACCCATTTTGGTATTTGGGTAAATAGTAAATGCCGCCCAGAAACCTCTATCTAATACATCTTTGACGGTTTCTTCGTTGTTATGATCCATTACCACTTTCGATGGTTCTAAACCATGTTCTATACACACTTCCATGCTGCGAATGGTACCCGCTTTTTTATCGCGGTGTGGTGTATGAATCATCACCAGCATATCTAATTCTTTAGCTAATTCTAGCTGCAAGCGGAAATACTTATCTTCCGCTGGAGTCATGTCGTCGTAACCAATTTCGCCGATAGCAACCACGCCTTCTTTACAAGCGTACAAAGGTAACAATTCCATCACCTGTTCTGCCAAAGGTTCGTTATTAGCTTCTTTAGAGTTCAAGCCAATAGTGCAATAATGCTTGATGCCAAACTGCGAAGCTCGAAAGCGTTCCCAGCCCACCAAACTGCTGAAATAATCCTGAAAAGAACCAATATTAGTCCGTGGTTGTCCCATCCAGAAGGAAGGTTCTATTACCGCAACAACGCCCGCATCGCGCATTCTTTCATAATCATCGGTAGTGCGGGAACTCATGTGAATATGTGGATCGATATACATAATCAGGTCAAAGGTTAAAGGTTAAAGTTCAAAGGTGAATAGTTAGGAGTTAGGAGTTAGGAGTTAGGAGTGAGGAGTGAGGAGTTAGGAGTGAGGAGTTAAGAGTTGAATCTTCTATAGTCGTTCCGATTAATCTTCGTAGTGGGAGCATCTTGCTCCCTAGTCACGAGAGAGCTTTTTAAGGGACACTACAAATTATTTATTAACTCCTAACTCCTAACTCCTAACTCCTAACTTACTTAACGTTTTTCCAAGTAAGTCTTCCCGATCGAATATCGTTTTGTAATTCTGGATATCGAGCTAAAATATCTTGTGCTTGAGGTAAAGTACAGTCGGCACAAGCTAAGGCTGCTGCGTTTCTTTCGAGTAATTTCTTTTGTCCTTTACCGTTTGAATCGGTTTTGTTGTAAGATTCTGCTAAAACGCGCTCTAAATCGGCTAACATTTCACTGTTGGCGAATTTTCCGACGCATCGCCATAATTCAGGTGATACATCGCGCCCTGCTGCCCATCTTTCGTGAGCGTAATCAATCAGCATTCTGGCTAGTTCTGGATTTGCTCGTTCGTCGATTCCTTGAATTAAATTCAGGGGGCTGCCGACAAACAAGGCTTTTAAAACCATCTGATTCCAAGCTAGATTGTCTAAATACTCTGCTGGATAAGGATTATTTAAGGCAACGGCGTTAAAAACTGCCGTCATATTGCTGCGGATTCCTTCAGCAGCGCGATCGCGAAATCTTTCTGGATGAGGAAGCAGCGATAATGCTTGGTATAGCGCGACTAATTCTCTAACATCAGCAGCGGCAAATACTTGATTTAATATTTGTAAATATTTATCCGCATCATTTGATGGTAAACTCAATACCAGTAATGTTCGAGCAGCTTGGTCTATAGTCCAATTCCCAGGATACCAGTTATTGCAAACATTCGAGGCTGATTCTAATTCTTTTACCGTAGGCTGTATTTCGTTTTTATTTGTATAACGAGGTACCGCACTAAAGGCAGTAAAGAATAGAAAAGGAGCCGCACCTTCGCTAATTTTCTGTCGCTTTTTATCTAACCAATCCAGAGCTTCATTATTGACTTGTCGCGATACCCAGCGATAAAGTAAATCTTCAGCAGTAATTTCTTCTATATAAGTTGTGGCAAGTGACATTTTGTTATATCTTTCTTCGTTTATATATAGTTACTTCTCGACGATCTTCCTCGTTCCTCCTCGTTCCCTGGCTCTGCCAGGGAATGCATGACTAAAGGCTCTGCCTTTATTCGATAGAAACATAAGATTTATCTCCTCGTTCCTTGACTCTGGCAAGGAATGCATGACTAAAGGCTCTGCCTTTATTCGATAAAAACATAAAATTTATTGCAATGTATGAAGGCAGATCCTTCTGGGCAAAGTCTTTACAGCCAAAGACTAGGAACGAGAATTCTTTACAATTAAATACGTAAGTCTAAGTAGTTATTACAGTGTAATCCTTTCAACAATATTGTATCGATGCTATAGAACTCTTTTATGAAGATTGCAAAAACATTTGCTATTCAATGAAAAGTTAGTATTTTTGCAATTTCTTGATAGTTTATGGTGATGTAGAAAGATCGAGCCTTTTAATTGAGCGTTCCTAGTAGTCCTTTTCATTAATTCTGATGGGTTTTCTTTCACAACCACTCGGGGTTGCAAACCCCGAGTGGGTTGGATGCCCACCCCTCAAAATTAATGTGGTGGAGCACTAGTCTCAGACTGGGAATGAGAATCTGCTAAATCGCTTTTGAAGCAGATTGTTGCTTATTATTTTTAAACTTAGTCATAGCAGCGCCAAGTAAAAACACGCTTAAACCTAATAAAGAAGCAGATTCGGGTACTTTCTTCGCACCATCGTGCTTGTCAACATTTAATACCTGTACGCGACCTTGGAAAAAGTCACCTACATAAAGTTTACCATCGTCAAGTGTTGTACCTGCCGTCCAGTTAAATCTTCCAGGTGTTAAGTCTAAAGGTTCGCCAAAAGGAGGTTCGCCAAGTTGAGGAGGAGGAACGGGTTGACCTTCTTCGTCCAAAGCAGGTTCGCCGTATGCTGTTAAGAAGTTACCTTCGCGATCGAATACCTGTACGCGGCTGTTGATAGAATCAGCTACATAGATATTTTCTTGGTCGTCAACTTCAACACCAATCGGCTGATTAAATTGACCGTCCCCGGTACCTTGTTCCCCAAAGACTAAAAGAGGTTCTCCTTCAGGAGTGAGTACTTGAACGCGGTTATTAAACTGGTCGGTAACAAAGAAGTTGCCGCTGGTTGGAGATATTCTTACACCTGCGGGACCTTGGAATTGCCCTGGCTCGGTACCAGCACTACCAATACTGTCAAGTAACTCGCCATCCTCGGTAAATTTGAGAATGCGATCGTTACTAAAATCTCCTATATATACATTGCCAGTTTCATCAAATGTGATTCCAGATGGCCCGAAGAAAGCTCTACCTTCGATAAGCCCGCCAAATAAACCTTCGCCAAAAGTATTGATAAATTCACCTTGGGAATCGTAAACATTGACACGATTGTTAAAAACATCACCTACATACAGGTTGCCGTTTTTTGGGCTAAATTCTAAAGCTGAAGGTTCGTCGAACTCTCCAGGGCCAGTTCCACCACTACCAACCGCGCCAATATATTCACCACTAGGATTATATATCTCTACCTTATTACCAAGGTCTGGATTGAAAGAGCCATCGGGATTAAGACCGCGACCGTTAGATACATAAACGTTTCCAGTTTCGTCCTGTACTGTGATACCTTGAGGAACGAAAAGCTCTCCCGGCCCAAATCCGGGCGAACCAACTTGGCTATCGTAGGTTAAATTTACAGCTTTAGCTTCGGTGGTAGCTGCCAAAACCATGAATCCCGCACTTGCAACAGTTAATGATACATTTTTGATTAAATTCATAAATTAAAAGGTATAGTGTTGCGTTTCGGGCCGCTTAACTGGGAATGATAATTTAATGTAGAGACGTAGCAATGCTACGTCTCATGCCATCAAATTAAGCAGACTGCTTATTCTTCTTCAACTTAGTTGCAGCAGCACCAAGAGCAAATACACCTAAACCTAATAAAGTAGTAGGCTCGGGCACTTTCTTCGCATCATCGTGCTTTTCAACATTTAATACCTGTACGCGGCCTGTGAAAAAGTCACCTACAAAAACTTTGCCGTCGTTGTAGCTCAAGCCACCACTCCAGTTAAATTTACCTGGTTCTAAGTCAGCAGGGTTAGTGGAAAAAGGGAATTCTCCAGGTGCAGGAGGACCGGGATTTTCCACGGGTCCGCCGAATACGTCTAATAAATTACCGTCTTTGTCGAATACCTGAACGCGGCTGTTTTGAGAATCAGCTACGATGATATTGTCGTTCTCATCTACGTCGATACCGATTGGCTCGTTAAATTGTCCGGGTTCGGTTCCTTCAGTACCAAAGGCAAAAAGGAAATTCTCTTCCGAATCAAGTACCTGAATTCGGTTATTAAACTGGTCATTAATGTAAATATTGCCAGTAGTTTGAGATATAGCTAAACCAGCAGGGCCATCAAACTGTCCGGGTTCGGTACCCAAACTGCCATAGGTTTTAACTAATGAGCCATCTCTACCGTAAACCTTTATTTCATCAGCACTGAAATCGGTTACGTGTAAGTTACCTTCTTGGTCAAAATCAATACCGCCCGGACCAAAAAACAAATCCCCAGGACCTTGACCGCTAAATGAACCGAAAGAGGTCACAAAATCGCCGGTACTAGGGTTATATACGTCGATTTCACTGTTAAAAACGTCAGCTACGTATAAGTTGCCGCTAATAGGATCGAATTTCAAATCTCCTGGTTCGTCTATACCTGCTCCTTTTTCCCCGGTAAGACCGAATCCAACAGCCCTGAGATATTCGCCGTCGGGGCTAAATACGTCAACTCTGTTACCAACATTAGGAAGAAAACCAGCTCCTCCTGGGCTAGGGTCATTACCGCGACCGTTACTTACATAGATATTGCCATCTGCATTGCTCTGTGCAACACCTTGAGGAACGAAAAGCTGTCCTGGAGCGAATCCTGGCTCGCCAATTGAATTTTCGTATGTAAGATTTATTGCTTTAGCTTCAGCAGTCGCAGCCAAAACCATAAATCCCGCACTTGCAAGCGCTAACGATACATTTTTTACAAGTTTCATAGTTGAAAATCCTGAGAAGGCTAGTTATACTCTTGATTAGCTATTGTTTCCAGGTCTTGACCTGGAACTCTTCGCGGTAAGTTGCTGCTCATTCCTTAAAACAGCAACTTGCTGCTTTTTTTTACTTAGATATTCCTAAGTATTTGTTACTGATAACTGTTAACTGTTAACTGTTAACTGTTAAAGAACTTCAACTTCGTCCAAAATTTCTTCTAGCTTCTCTTCTTGACGCTTGCGCTTGCTGAATTTGGA
The DNA here is from genome assembly GCA_964395005.1 of uncultured Rivularia sp. Taxonomy (GTDB): domain Bacteria; phylum Cyanobacteriota; class Cyanobacteriia; order Cyanobacteriales; family Nostocaceae; genus Rivularia. Next base: position 21,729 of record CAYMZW010000018.1, on the reverse strand, counting down.
AGCCGCACCAGCCGCAGCAACTCCTAATAAACCGAGTATGGAAGCAGGCTCGGGAACTTTTGCAGGGTTTTTGTCACCTTTACCTAAATCAATCTTGACTAATTGACCTACATCTGCTAAGCGAGCGCGGTTCGCAGTGTATAAAGCACCATCGCGATAAGTTAATCCAGAAGCTGCTTCTAAGCCATTACCGTTCCAAACTTCTTCGCGGGTACCATCGGCAGCAACTTTGATAATTGAACTGCTGATATCGCCGATTACTTCACCACCTTGAAGAATGTTTTTCCACTCGGAGGTGTTCATGTGTTGCAACACGTATAGGTTGCCTTCGTCGTCGTATGCGGTACCAGTTAACTGAGTAAAGCCGTCACCATCGGTGGTATATTTCTCGTTTATATTCAAATCTTCGTCTACTGAATATAGACGCGCTCTACCTTCTGGATAGGGGAAGTAAGAGTATTCAGCTACTGTAAAATCGCCATCGGGAGATTGAACAATTCCTGTAGGTACAGATTGGAATGTAATCGGAAAATCTTGACTTGTTTCTTCTCCTTCTAATCCTGGAGGTGGGCCGCTTGGTGCTTCGCCACCTTGCCCGTTGATTGCTGGTAATCCAGGTGCATCCGATGGTTGTTCTCCATCTGGAATTTCACCAGGGGGTTCAAAGCTAGGAAATTCCAGTTCGCTTTGATCTACAGGTAGGATAGGGAATGCCGCAACTTTTTCAATACCGCCTTGGTCGAGTGGTGTTTTCCAAATTACGTTGGCACCACCATCAACTACATAAGCGTTATTGTCCTTAATTGTCATTGCGTAAGGATTGGTGATGATGTCAGTACCATCAGGGTTGTTGTCTACTTCGTACTGAGCAAAGTCAGCAACTTCTCTTCCTAATGCACCATTTACTAAGTCAACTTCAAATAGCTTTCCTAATGTAGGAGTTTGTAAAATCGGTCCGCTAGTAGAAGGATCTCCTGCATAACCCATCAACAGATAAGCGTTTCCATTATCATCAAATTTGAAGTCGGCTGGGCCTGCTGCTTGTTCTCCAAAGGGAGTTAAAGCCAAGGAAGCCAAATCTGGAATTACTGTTGAAGTGCTACCGTCAGTACCGATTTTTAGTAAAGAACCTGTATTACCCGCACACAAAGGAATAAATTGCGAGCTTGGAGATGGAACGCATCGTTCATCCTTTCCATCGCCACCTTTACCACTGGTTGTTAGATAAATATTTCCTTCAGCATCCCAGTCAAAGTTACGAGGGTTATCTAATCCATCGGCAAGTACGGATAGCGAAGCTGCTTGTGCTGCTGTAGTTCCTAAAATTGAGGTAATGCTTACAGTAAATAATGTAAGAGCAATTGACTTGAATTTCATAGTTGGTCTAATTGATTAGTAGTTTATGGAATAAATGCAATTCTCTGAAGAATAACCCCGATTATTGGGATATGAATATCAAGCAGGTTATTAGCTTGAAGCTTGTTTACCGTTCGCATAGGGCACGTTATTGACTATCCATAACGCGCTACTAGATATTAAGAACGGGGAATATTTTTAGTCGGATTCTCAATTCTGATAACTTGTCCGATTCCCGGACGACCGCCTCGGTTGATGATATAAAAAGCACCATCAGGTCCTATAGTTAAAGCGGAAGGCATCTCTAATCCATTACCCTCTATGAGCGTTGTAAGTTCGCCGTTAGGAGCAATTTTTATCAACGCTCCATCTGGTTTTCCTTTCCAGCCAGACTGATTCATATGTTGTAAAACATACAAATTACCTTCAGCATCGAAGGTCATATCTATTAATTGTGTGAATCCCGAAGCGAAAATTTCTAACTCGCCATTCACACTAATTTTATAGATTCTTGCCCCACCTTCAGGGAAAGGAAAGCCACTAAATTCGCAAACGTAATAAGCACCATCCGCACCTTTTACAACATCCGTAGGTACCGATTGAATTGATACCTGTGGTGGTGCTTGAGGATAAGCACCGGGTGCTGGTACGTGCCCCCGGTCAAAATTCTGCGATTTAGCACCGGGAAATATTGGATTAGTTAATATCCGTTCGGGAATCTCAGCAATTAATTTTAGATCGCTGCCGTCAGTATTTATGCTGAAGAGACTGTTCGCGCCCGCATCAACTATTACCAATTTATTACTATCTACGTATAAAGACAAGGGATTGCTAGCAACTTCATTGTCCCCTGATGCAATCTTTTTAATAACTTCACAATTAGTGATATCTGCTATACTTGACCAAGTACTATTGCTTAAGTTTAAGGTAGCAATTGTACCCAATTTGTTATTGCCAAGAGAATCGCGAAAAGTTGGATTTGCTGCATAACCTAGTAAGATATAAGCTTTGCCATCAGCATCAAACTTAATATCGTGAGGGCCAGCTGCACCAGAACCATCGGGGAAGGCCACCGAAGGTAATCCAGTCAGAATGCGCTCAAAGTTGCCGTTTTCAATTCTGCAAATGGCACCACTGCTACCGTAGTGTAAATTCCCCTGCCCGCTCGGAGCAGGAATTGACGGGCCATTTCCACCAGTTCCGGCTTCTGTAATATAAAGACTGCCATCGGGAGCAAATGTTAATCCTTTGGGATTATTAAGTTCCTCGGCGAGTATTGTAAAAGATTTATTTGTAATTAGCTGTGCTGTCATTTATAAAAAACTAAGAAACTAAGTTATTTGTGCTTGAGTGTATTTGAGATTTACGCAGCAGGCAGTTAAATGATATTTGATTCGGCTCAAATCCCCTTAACCTCCCTTACACAAGGGAGGTTATGAACGTAAATTCCGATTACCTATAAAAACTAGTAGAAAGCACCCCGAAAAAATTATTTTGAAAAGTTAGTGATATTCTCAAAGATTTTTAAGCTTTAAATTTTCGATTTTTTGAATATAGATTTGACAAAAGATACCAAACTAAAATCTAAAATCTAAAACAAAAGCATCCGTTGTCAAAATCTTATTGCGGAATATAGCTCATCCCTCTATTAAAGCTTTCCATATTACCAGCCTTACTTTCGAGCATCCGCTTGATATTCATGCTTTCAGCGCCCAAATCTTCGATTTGCAGTTTGCCATGAACCTGCGATTTATCCGCTTTCCAGAAACTGATTCTATGCATAATAAAACCTGGTGCTTCAGGATCTGCAAATGCATAAGAAGCCGGTATTAACAGCATAGGAGTTCGCTGATAATATTCGTGTTCTGGATAGTAGAATTCTTGTTCGAGCAAATAATATTTACTCAAGCCATGTAACTGGATGCTCGCTTTGACTTTCTGGTCGTATTCATCTCTAAATTCACCTTCAGAGGCAGAAATCTCGCCATCAGGTTTGAGCAAATGCGCCCATTCGTCCATATTCCGCAAATCTTGCAAAAATTCGATGCCCATTTCAATTGGAGCATCAACATAGATAGTGTCAGTATCTACAAAATGCTTTCCAGTTGCTGCGGAAGTAAAACCTTCTTTACGTTCTAGATTTGCTTTCAAGGAACGACATTCAGAAGTATGTACTGTATGAATGCCTTGCATAATCATTCCAGTTTGCCGCTTGGGATCGACAAAACTCAACCAATGAAAGTAGACTCCTTTTTCGTCCGTCCCCGGTTCTATATAATCGGTAGGGAAAAGCAATACTGGATAAACTTGGTAATATTTCTGATATTCCAATCCACAATGCCATTCAATGCCGTAAAATTTTGGATTTTCTAGCTTTTTAACGTGATAGTAAAGATCCTCATGATACCCAGAAGCTGTTCCTCTATAGGTATCTTCATCAATCTTTTCTTTCATGCGGCTAAATAGCGTCCATTCATCCAAATTCTTTAAACTACAAAGATAGTCAAAAGCTGTTTTTGGTGAAGTTGCTATATAAGCTGATGTCGCAAACGTATTTTTTTCCATTGTCACCCCTTTTACAGTTATCAGTTATCAGTTATCAGCTTTTACCGTTTTTACCGTTAGTAGATGTAGAAGTTGCTAAAACTTTTTTGACATTTTTAGCGTTGGCAATTCTTTCTTCTGCTAGCTGTTTTGAAGCTGCGTCTGTGGTAATTTGCTGCTTTTCGGCTCGATCGAAAATCTCATGCAAGGTATTATAAATATTTCTTACTTGCTTAAAGGCTTTCTCTTCGTTATAACCAATCATTTCGTTATAAACGTTGATTAATCCTCCGGCATTAATTACATAATCGGGAGCATACAGAATGCCTTTTTCTATAAGCATCATTCCGTCTGCTTTTTCTTCCCCTAGTTGATTATTTGCAGCACCGGCGATCGCGCTGGCTTTAATTTGCGGAATTGTTTCGCTATTGAGAGTTCCACCTAAAGCACAGGGAGAAAGTACATCTACATCAAGTCCGTAGATTTCGTCGGGTTCTACTACCGTAGCGCCATATAAACGCTTGATTTCTTCTGTTCTTTCTTTATTAATATCGGTAACAAACAGCTTTGCACCATTTTCATGTAAATGACGGCAAAGGTTTGAACCGACATTTCCCAATCCTTGAACTGCTACTTTTAGCCCTGTTAAATCGTTCGTTTTCAAGCGAAATTCAACAGCCGCTTTTAAACCTAAAAAGACTCCCCATCCTGTTACAGGTGCCGGTCCGCCGGACTTTTCTTCAACACCTACAACATGATTGGTTTCTCGACTAATTTTTCTGACATCTTCCGGGGTCATATTCACATCTTGACCCGTAATAAAACGTCCGTTTAAACTGTTAACAAAACGCCCGTAAGCATATAGAAGTTCATCAGTTTTATGTGCCGGATTGCCAATAATTACAGCTTTACCTCCACCAACGGGAATATTGGCACAGGCAGCCTTATAAGTCATCCCCCGACTCAAACGTAAAGCATCTTTTAAAGCAGCTTCTTCGTTGACATAAGGCAACATTCTTGTTGCCCCCATCGCGGGTCCTAAACTTGTATCGTGAATAGCAATTATTGCTTTAATATCTGGATCTTTACCATTACAAAACAATACTTGCTCGTGACCCATTTGTGTCACATTATCAAAAAGATTCAAATTACCTGCTCCTACTAAATTATTATTATTTGTTAGTTGTTAGTTGTTAGTTGTTAGTTGTTAGTTGTTAGTTGTTAGTGGTTAGTGGTTATAAGTTAGAGGTTAGTTGTAGGAACATCAAAATTCCTAACTCCTAACTCCTAACTCCGAACACTGATTAAATGGATTACACTGATTCCACGGATAATTGTTGATTAACTCCTAACTCCTAACTCCTAACTCCTAACTCTATTAAATATTCGGAAATGACGCTTGTGCTTTCGGTTTCTTCTCGGAAGTTGATTTAACTCCTTGTTTAGCTAGACCTTTATTGCGTCCTTTGGAAGGAGCAGCCCTATCTGGATCGATGAGAACATCGATTATTACCGGGCCATTTGCAGCGATCGCCTTTTCTAAAGCTGCTGTAATTTCAGATTCTTGAGTAACGCGAATGCCTTCGGCTCCCATTCCCCGAGCTACCATTTGAAAATCTGTCTCTGGGATGGTTGCATCTGCACCCGTCATACCCAACATTTTCATGCCTTGATGGCACATATTGTAACGAGCATCGTTGAGAACAATCCAAATTGCCGGAATTTGATATTTAACCGCCGTGCTGATTTCGTTGTTCATCAACATAGCTCCGTCTCCCACAATGGCTACGGCTTTACCATTTCTAGCGCTCGCCGCTCCGACAACACCAGTTACGGCGTGTCCCATTGCGCCTACTCCAGTGCTGACTCGATAGCGATTGGCGCTATTAAATTGCAAAAGATTTGTTGACCAGGTAAACGAGTTACCGCACTCGGCCATCACAACCGCATCGCTTCCATCAACAATTACATCTTGAATCGCTTCCATCAAAACTTCTGGTCTAATGGGTGATTCTTGTCCGGGTTCTACCGTGATACGTTCCGGCTTGGGTAATGATGAAGGTTGAGATGCTTTGATCTGCGATTGTGATTTTTCGTCAGCTTCTAAAATATTTAGCAACTGCGAAACAAAGGCTTTGACATCAGACTGAATAAATATAGTTTCTGCATGAGGATAAGCTACTCCGGCAACGCTGGGATCTATATCGACATGGATGAAACCTTTTGAAGGAACCATATCTTGATTCCAAAATGAAGTTGGTTCGCTCAGACGGCTTCCCAATACCAAAGTGCGGATGGGAGCCTGTTCCTGCATATATGTCATCACAGAACCATGACCACCTAAACCAGTTACTCCAACAAACTGAGGATGGTTTTCTGGGTAAATTCCTTTACCGCGAGGAGAACACATTACTGCTGCTCCAGTTTTTTCGGCAAGCTGACGAATTTCGTCGGCCGCACCACGGGCACCAAATCCTAACCAAATGGCAAAGGTACCTTCCGAAAGCAACTTTACTGCATTCGCAACTACTTCCGAACTCGATGTTGCTAAAGAACAGCTAACACCTTGCTCTGGCAATAGAGTATCGTCCATACTCATATTTTGCACCGCAGTAGGTATGGTTATATGAGCAACGTACCCACCAGGTTGAGAAAGTCCTAAAGCTAATTTACGAAATATTTGCGGCAACTGAGCGGCAGATTCCACTGTGCTAGCATAATTGAACACCGTACCCGTGGTGAAAATACCACTGCTGGGTAAAGTGTCGGTACTGGTTTCCTGAATTGCCCACCGTCCCCGTTGCGCTGCTGAGGTGCAAGCTGACAGCAAAATCACTTTTGCACCTTCGCCACGCGCAGCAAATAATCCGGTTAAAGCATTCGTTATACCAGGTCCTGCTGTGGTAAACACCACGGTAGGATTACCGCTAGCAAAATAACCTTCCGTAGCAGCAAACGCCGCTCCAGCTTCATGACGGAAATTCAATACATCAATATCACTATTGGATAAAGCGCCCCAAAGTGATGCCATCGCGCCTCCGGAAACTCCGTAGGCTGATTTTATTCCTAAGTTTTCAAACATTTGAGCTACTGCATCGGCAACAGTCATATCGCTGCTTTCTTCAGTACGCTCGCTTACTACCGTTTGTGCATTACTTTCATTAAGAACTTCTTTGTGCTCTACGTTCGTAGAAGAGGCTCTTTTAGTCAAATTTTGAACCATTATTTAATATACGCTCCCTGAATTAGGGTTGGGTGTACCTTACTATTTACTATTCACAGCTTTTCGGTTGCGCTTTCAATGGCACCCGAAATCTACGGCTATGCTTGCTTACTGTTTTTTTATAACTTCACACCCAGCCTTACAAACACCGGGAATGGTTAATTACCACTTTTGCCGTCAGTCGAAAAATTTAACTAGAGAAGCAAAACAACCAAGACTCTGTGTTTATAGAAACAAGCCTACATAAATGTCCTATGTTGCTGCAATGAAAAATCTTTTGATCGCATTGCCTATTCTTTTGCTTTTCTTTATATTTATAATTAATTTTATTTATACATTACGTATTAATAAGTACTCATGCATCAGGCTTTATGCGTATAATTGCTGAAAATTAACTACTACTTTACAATGATGTAACCGGGCTTTGGCGAACCCCCTGTTTTTTGATTGTTAATATTATACGTATATATTTACGTGTATATATTTAGCTATTGAAACTGTTTTGGAATACTAACAATATCTAAAACGAGCGAACTCGATTTGCAAACAAAATAATTAGCAATAAATTTTATATATACCCAAAGATAGATGCAGATATAATTTAAGTAACATTTTACCATTTGCAAGTATATCCAGTGGCAGATGTAGTACAAGTAAAATTTATAGTTAAATCTTGAAAGAATAATGAGAAAACCAATTAAGCAAAATCAATTAAAGTCAATCATAATTTGCTCATACTAAGCCGTAATTGTTTCTAAAATAATCTAATTATCTAAGTAAAATCGACTTTATAATAAAGAAAAGCAATTTATTTTATACAAAACAAAATCTGCAAAATGTTTATATATAAGTAGCTATCAAATTAAAAGAACCAACAATAATTATTTATGCTTTAAGCTAGATAAAGTAACGGAGTAACACCATTAATTGATGAAATCTACTTTTATATCTATCTAAAGTGGTTTTCGCTTCGGTACTGCTATTAAATTATTTATCGAGTTACATCGCAATAACTTTTAGATAGTTAACAACACCGATCCGCCTACTGACATCACGCAAAAAGAATCTGTTTGTATTACTAAAAATCTCTTGGGATCAAATGCAAAGTAACATATAATACTTAGGCTGCTCAAAATAATTTACATTAAATAAATATGAAATTTTTTGTTAAGTTATATGAATTTTCGCGTTTTTTTGATAAGTTATTCTAAGCAAAGGTATAGGTCAAGTTTATTGTCAAGTAACTTTTCTGCTCTGAACAATAAGCATTTTTGCTTATCAGGGTTAAAAATGATTACCAGCGGTAACTTGAAAATTGTTACAATCCCAGTTGCAATATTGCTCGAACCTTTGAACGATCGAACCAGCATAGCAGAGGATGCACTTTCAACATGATTATTGAACCCAACTCTAAAATCAGATTAGAACTGCAAGAAGAGTTGAAATTAGCTCATATACTAATCAATCATTGTAAAGATGCTGTTTTTTGCGTAGAAGAAAACGGTCAATTTATCTACGTTAATAATGCAACTTGTTCGCTGGTTGGGTATTCCCGAGATGAAATACTTGGGATGAAGTTACGAGAAGTAGATGCTAACTGGGAATGGGAAAAATGGTTAGGGCAGTGGGAATTGCTCAAACAACAAGGTTCGATCGGCTTTGAAACTTGCTATCGAGATAAAGCAGGTAAAGTGTTTCCCGTAAAAATCTCTTTGATTTTGGAAAAATTGGAAAATAAGCAAGTATGTTGCGTATATGCTTGCAAACAAAATCGCGAGTTGCTCCCCTGCGACAATCTTCCACAATTAGTAGAATACCCAAATGTTAGAGATGGTTTGGAACAAGAAATTATCGAATATCAGAAAACAGATGATGATTTAAAAAATTCTCTTACCTTGCTAAGTTCAACCTTAGAATCTACTGCTAATGGCATACTTGCGATAAACTTCGATGGAGAGATACTGTATTACAATCAAAAATTTATAGATTTGTGGAATCTTCCATCAGAAGTAAGCATATCAAAAGACCGTAATAAAGCAAAAGAGTTTTTCGAGAGTCAAATTCAAGATGTAGAGGTGTTTCGTTCGCATATTTGGGAATTACCTTCAAAGTCTGATTCACAAACCTATAATTTGTTAAAGTTAAAAGATGGAAGAATATTCGCACATTATTCGGAGCCTTATAGACTCAATGGCAATATTATTGGTAGAGTGTGGAGTATCTGGGATATTACAGAATCAAGGCGAACGGAGGAAGCACTAAAGCGAAATGAAGCGAGATTTCGTACTTTAGCCCAAAATACGGAAGCTGGCATTATTTTAATTCATAACGGTTATGTTTGTTATGCCAATCGAGCAGCAGAGATGCTACTTGGGTATTCAATAAAAGAACTGACTCATAACAAATTTGAATTTGAACAATTAGTTCAAGAGAGACACCACAGGCAGATACGCAAGCAAGATGGAGCTACTACTTGCCAATATCAAGAAATGCAGATTCGCACAAAGCAAGGTTTTTCTCGCTGGTTAGCCTGTACCATAGAGCAACTTGATGGAGTGCTTGACTTTGCAGGTAAACAAGTGGAGATGATTACGGCAATTGATATTACCGATTATAAGCAAGCCGAATCGGAATTGCGTCAAACATTAGAACAAGCAAGAAGATTAAGCGAACTTAGAAAGCGGTTTGTTTCCATGCTTTGTCATCAATTTCGTACTCCACTCAACGTTGTTTCTTTCTCATCTGACTTGCTCAGACGCAATATTCATCAGTGGAGTGAGGAGAAAAATCGTTCATATCTTGACTTAATTCAAGATGCTGTAGAGCAAATCAGCGAACTACTTGATGAAATTTTGTTGTTTGGTAAAGCTGAAGCTGATACATTAAAGTGCGAACCCAGACAACTCGACCTCAAGCAATTTTGTAGGGACATCATAGCACAGATTTATTTGGCAGGAGGCAAGCAAAAAACAATTAACTTTGTAAGTGAAGGTGAGTGTTCGACTTGGAATGTAGATCCAAAATTATTGCATCATATTTTAACAAATTTGCTTTCTAATGCCGTTAAATATTCTGTGGGTAGCAATGCTGTAGCCTTAGAACTTATATGTGAAGAAGAAGATGTGACTTTCAAAATCAAAGATAAAGGTATTGGGATTCCAGCAGTAGATCGACAACAGATATTTGAGCCATTTTATCGAGGCAGCAACATTGATAGTATACCCGGTACCGGACTCGGTTTGTCGATAGTGAAAACTCTTGCAGATTTACATGGATGCGAAATTTCGCTGTCAAGTGAAGTTGGTGTGGGAACGATTTTTACTTTAAAAGTACCATACCGCAACAATCAAATTTAAGGTATATACCTCAATATACCTTTTAAAACGAATATATCTGCTTACAAAAATTAAATGTTTTTTTAAATGTTTTTTAATAGCCAATCAACCATATAAGTAAGAAAAATTTTCACATCCTTATTGGCTCGGCATTAAATTCCAAAACTCAAACTTTACACTAATTAATCACGATCGACGTTATGTCAAAAAAAATCTTAGTAATTGAAGATGATGCTCCTACCCGTAATATGTATTTAGATGGGCTTGAGAGCGAAGGCTTCGAGATGATGAGTGCCTCTAATGGTAATGCGGGAATTCAACAAGCTGTTTCTAATTTACCCGATTTAGTAATTTGTGACATCTTAATGCCCGATATTGATGGGTTCACCGTTTTAAGGAAATTGCGTCAAAATCCTCTTACAGCCGTAATTCCATTTATTTTTCTTACTGGCAGGGGTTCCCAAGACGATTTTCGTAAAGGTATGAACTCTGGTGCTGATGATTACATAACCAAACCTGCCACAGTCGAACAATTATTAAGGGCGATCGCCACTCGATTAGAGAAAAAGCAGGCTTTCCTTCGTTATTGTTACACGAACTATAATTGTGCGCCGCCATCGCCACAAAATGAAATCAAATCAACCGAAGAAAAATCAATTTTCCCTATTGTGCCTCAGTTAAAAGAAGTTTTTGATTTTATCGAAGCTAACTACCAAAAGGGAATTACTTTAAGCGATGTAGCTCAAGCGGTAGGTTATTCGGCTGCTTACTTAACAAATAGAGTTGCGAAAATAACTGGAGAAACGGTTAATAGCTGGATTGTTAAACGTCGTATGGCTGCTGCGCGTTATCTACTTAAGAATACCAGTCAGAACATAGAAGAAATCGCCACTAACGTCGGCTATCAAAATGCCTGTCATTTTTCCCGACAATTTCGCCAACATCATGACATACCTCCTCAAGCTTGGAGAAAAAAGTATCAAATGATGGAACGTTATCCAGTGGAAGTTTAACGATTCTTTAACGTGATTCGGAAAAACTATATCGTAGTGGTTTTTTGATTTAAGAGGGAACACCGAAGTCTTATCTTTCGGAATTTACAAGTACATTTAAAAAGAACGCGCTACCTTTAGCTTACTGCTTTGTGTATAGAAAGTATTTGTTAAAGGTTGTGCGTTCATTTGGTTTGAAACTATTCGCAAAGCAATAGATTCATAGTTGGGCTGTCTTCCTTGCCAATTGCGGAATCCGATGCGAGTCACCGCGCTACAACGAACGAATTATTATACTTAATTTGGTTAAGTACTTGCGAGGAGATATTTGAAGGTAATAGCAACTATTCAACCTCATATTATAGATACGTGACATTTAGCAAGATAGCGAACATTTTGATTAATTGGGATTAAAGCGACTTCTCAAGGCTCCCATTAATTGATATATCAAGTTTTTTATTCCAGATTTATAAATAATCATTTAACCTGCGTGTATTTCAAGATACGCAAGTATAATTATTGGCTACTTAATCAAAACTTTATAAATCAGCGATTAGTTTAAAGTAAATTTGATTATTTTGTTTCGATAAAAGATATATGTTATACGTAAATATAGAAAATATTGATTCAAAATTATGTGAAAACAAACAAGACAAAATTTAAATGCTCGCATTTTATTTAAATTGGCTATATTAAAGCCTATTTTACAAATTGTGCTGGCTTTATAGTAGAAATAATTAAATGTCTTGTTATTAACTTATCGTGAGGGGTGGTACTTTTATAGTAAAACATACTTTTGTTAGCGTTGTATGCGCTATTTTTTGCAAATACTTGGATTAATTTGTTTATTTCATCTCAAATCAAGTAAATTTTTATATTTTTTATAGAGACTATAATAGAGTTTGATAATTTATTATTGAATATTATTGAACTTTATACATTTTGTTTTGAGATGATATTTTAATTATTAAATGTACATATATAGTTCAATAGTATCTATATAAATAAAGCAAACCATATCTTATCAAAAATAAATTATTTCTTTATTCAATAAGAGATAAAAATCAATTAATATAGATGAAAATATCAACCAGGTTATTAAATAACCTCAAATTGAACCGCAACTTTATTTTTCATAAAAACACAACTAAGGGTAATTAAACATGGAAAAATCTACTTCAAAATTCAAAAGATTGCAAGAAGTTTTGATTACTGGATTGTTCGGAGACTTACCTGCTATTGCTTTAGGACCAAAGTTAAGAAAGCTGATATATAAAAGTTTATTTAGCCGCATGGGTAAGTCAATTTATATACAGAATGGTGTTGAATTACTCGGTGCTTGTAATGTAGAAATTGGCGACGGAGTACATCTGTTTAAAGGAGTGCGTGTAGATGCTTTAGGACATCAAAATAATAGAATTACCTTAGAAGAAGGAGTATCTATTGAACGAAATGTAGATATTGGAGCTTTAGACAATACTCATATTTATATAGATAAAGGTACATTTATTGGTGTTGGCGTTTGTATTGCAGGGCCGGGAAATGTCAAAATTGGTAAACGCTGTTTAATCGCTGCCCATAGTGGAATATTTGCGAATAATCATAACTATGCAGATCCACTAAAATATATTGCAGATCAAGGAGTTACCCGTAAAGGAATTACCATCGAAGATGACTGCTGGTTGGGACACGCTGTAACAGTAATAGATGGAATAACTATTGGAAAAGGTAGCGTTATAGGTGCTGGATCTGTAGTAACAAAAGATATTCCTCCTTATTCAATCGCTGTTGGAACACCAGCCCGAGTAATTAAAAGTCGTCTTAGAGAAGATTCTATAAACCCCAATGATTTAGAAATGATGTCAGCTAATCTCGTTTAAAATTAGCTATATCGGTTCTTAATGGATGCGGGAATTTTGGATAAATTGAGCCGCATATATAGGTGAAGGGGGAAATGTTTTCCCCTAAGTAAATATCAATGAATTTTAGATAAAAAACAAGCTATTGATTTTAGAATTGGGGATAGTATTTAATTTAATTAACTTTGAACTCCACATTAGAGAAGCTATTTATTTAAATAATTTAAAATAAATAATTTAAAATCTAAAAATGCTTCGACGTGTTATTTAAAGAGATTCAACTTAAACAAACACATCCCTTCTAAAATCTATATCTAAAATCTGTCAATAAATTTTAAACTTATTCTAGGAAATATAATTATGAATAGTAAAAAAGCTGTATCTAAATGGAAACGTTTACAAGAAGCAGTTTTAACTTTGTTGTTAGGTAATATTCCTACCAAAGCTATAGGCTCCAACTTACGAACTTTTTTTTATCGCAGTATCTTTGCAAAATTGGGTAAAAAAGTTTATTTACAGGATAGCGTTGAATTTATTAATACTCCTTGCATAGAAATTGGTGATAGAGCGCAAATTTTACGAGGAGCAAATATAAACGCGATCGGAAATCCTAAAAATAAAATTTCTATTGGTGATGGAGTACAAATTCAACAAGGTGTTGATATTAGAGCATTGAACGATACTCGTTTAGAAATTGAAGAAGAAACATATATAGGCCCTTATGTTTGTATTGCCGGACCAGGAAATATTAAAATAGGTAAAGGTTGTTTGATAGCAGCACATTGCGGATTATTTGCGAACAATCATAATTTTGTAGATCCGATTCAATATATTGCTAGACAAGGCATTACTCGTAAAGGAATTGTCATTGAAGATGACTGTTGGCTCGGACATGGTGTAACAGTAACAGATGGCGTTACCATCGGCAGAGGTTGCGTTATCGGTGCTGGCTCAGTAGTAACAAAAGATATCCCTGCTTATTCAATAGCCGTCGGTACCCCGGCAAAAGTAGTTAAAAGTCGTATTGGTGAGCAATCAGTTACCAGCGAACAGTTAGAAGTTATTAAGGCTAAAGGTTAAGGGTTAAGGGTTAAATTTCTGCCGTTGTTGAATTACATCCACTTCGGTAGAGCCACTTCACAAGCTATAGGCTGCTCGTTGACAGCTTTTAATTGCGAATTCATAAACCTATCCATCCAGTTTTTCAAATAATCCCGATTTGCTTTTTGCTCGCTTAGCTCGGTAGTATCTAGGGAATGAGGCATTAATCCCACAATTGCAGCAGTGGTAACGCAATACATTGACTTTTGGAAACTTTTACAAATTTGCACTAGTAAATCATCTTCTCCTCGACGAGTTTTACGGTATATATCATGCAAATATTCGGGTAAATAGTGACGCATATCGTGCATCAATAATGTAGGAGGGATTCCCGCACCACCGATTGGTAATGGATCTGCATACAATGCACCGTACTGAAATCTTGCTTGATCTGGAGGAATTTGGTAAGCTTGTGCGTTGTAAGATACCGTACCGTGGAAGGGTGTTCCTCGGAAGAAAATTGCTTCTACATAAGGTACTGCTGTATCCATCAAGAAGGTTAAACCAACTTCCTTGGGAATTATGTCGTAAACTTTATCCCGAATTTTCACGCTGTAGGTAATTGGGTTACTCGCATTCGCTACCAAACCCGCTTTTACATGGTTTACAACATCTGGAATTGATGTTATTTTTCCTTTATTGTAGAGGTCTGATAAACTCATAAACGCATCAGACATAACCCGCCAAAATTGTCCCAAACCACTGTAATAAGAGCAAACTCTTAACTGTTCGGTTAAAAACTCTGGAAACAGTTGGTTAACACCTAAAACTAACGGATTATTTTGAAATTTTGCCTTAATAACACAAGAAGCCCTTTCCCTAAACTCTTGAGAATCTAAGTATTCATCTAATCCACCACCACCATGCCACATCATGGATTTCATGCAATACTCGGCATATTCGTAATTAATTCTGTCGTGTTGCCAGTGACGCAGTAATTTTTTGAAATTGACTTCACCGTTAAAATATTTGAAAAACGGAAAGAATACTAAAAATTGATTTTCAGCAAAATATATAAGATTGTTTGAATAAGCATCTAAAACCACACCGTAACTGTGAAGCACTCCAACTACTTCAATTAAATTTTCTGGAGTATCAGGAAGTAATGCATTTCCACTTAATAACCTTTCTATATATTCTGCTAAAGGATGCTTAGTAAATTTATTTTTTGTAGTAGTTACCATAAAAATTTATCCTGTAAATTGGTTCGTAGTTGCGCTTCAGCGCCAAAAATCTTGAGTAACAATTGGTAATTGGTAATTAGGCATTGGGAATTGGTAATTAACAACTAACCACTAACAACTAACAACTAACAACTAATCATTCAAAGACACGTTAACAATCTGATTTTGTACGTTCATCATTGCATTTGTTGTCGGTTCCGTCCAACGCGCTAGCCAATTTGGTTGAATGCCGAAAATTACTATTAATACTGCTAAAACAATTGCTGGTATTCTATCAGACCAATATACGCGGGGTAAATTAGTTACTTGCTCTGATAAGCGTCCGAAAAAGGCTTTGCTCATTAGAATCAAAAAGTAAGCAGCAGTTAAACCAGTTCCAATCATTGAAATCAAAGTTTGTATGGGGAAAACTTCATAAGCGGCGCGAAATACCACAAATTCTGAGATAAATCCCACCATTCCCGGTATTCCCGCACTTGCCATTACTCCCAAAACCATCAAACTTCCAATCAAAGGCAAACCTCTTTCTGGATTTAGCAATCCTTGAACAACATCTAAATCGCGGCTGCCTGCTTTTTTATACACAATTCCCACTAGCAAAAATAGCAGCGCTGAAATTAAACCGTGACTAATCATTTGCATTACGGTACCTAATATGCTAAGAGGTGTCGCAGCAGCCGCACCTAAAAGTATGTAGCCCATATGCGCCACTGAACTGTAAGCCACCATTTTCTTCATATCTTTCTGCGCGATCGCACAAGATGCACCATAAAGCACGCTGACTACTGCCCAAGTTGCCAGCCAAGGGCTTAAATAAACCCAAGCTTCTGGTAACAGATACATTCCGAAGCGCAATATACCATAAGTTCCCAGTTTCAAAAGTACGCCAGCTAGTAGTACGGAAATTGGTGTAGAAGCTTCTACATGAGCATCGGGCAGCCAAGTATGTAAGGGAACCAAAGGCATTTTGATGCCGAAACCAATTAAAATTCCAGCTAACAGCAAAATTTGTGTCGCTAAAGGTATGGAGCTAGTTTCTAAACCTGGCAAACTAAAACTAGACGCACCACTCAACCAAACCAAACCCAGAAAACTTGCTAAAACTAGAATTCCCGAAAAGGCAGTATAAATCAAAAATTTCGTCGCAGCATAACCCCGTCGTTCCCCGCCCCATATAGCAATTAACAAATATAAGGGAATTAATTCTAATTCGTAAAACAGGAAAAATAACAGCAAATCCTGCGATAAAAATGCTCCCGTCACTCCCACATTCAGCACCAACAACAAAGAATAATACAAGCGCGATCGCGATATAGAAGTGCTGCTGCTATAGATTGCTATTCCCGTGAGCAATGCATTTAATATCAGCAAAGGCAAAGACAAACCATCAATTCCAATCTGATAATTTAATCCCAGCGCATCTATCCAAGGAATGAATTCGCTAAATTGCTGATTTACTTCACTCAAATTAAATTGACTGGCTAAAACTAAAGTCCACACAAAAGAAATTACAGCAACACTCAAAGCCACTGCACGAGAAACTTTAGCGCTGATACCGGGGACAAACGCTATCAAAGCCGCACCTAGAAGCGGTAGCAAAATTAAAACACTAAGCATGGGGAATGTGTGATTAGTAGGGGAATTGATGGTTGATAGTTGATAGTTGATAGTTGATAGTTGATAGTTGATAGTTGATAGTTGATAGTTGTTAGTTGATAGTTGATAGCTGATGGTTGATAATTATTCTACTAACCACTAACCACTAACCACTAACAACTAACTCTTAAAACGGTAGATCGTTGAGCAATCCTAAACTCCAGCTAATAAACAAGCCGATTAAACTGACTCCGAAGATGATTGTCAGTAAATAACCTTGAGAACGCCCGGAAATACTATACTTTAAACCTTGTCCGCTGAAGATTGTGGCAAAACCAACCAGGTTTACAAATCCATCAACTATATAGCGATCGCTCCAAGCGGAAATTTTTGACAGCGAAGCGACAGCACCCACTACTGTCAACCGATAAATCCGGTCTATATAAAAGTCGTATCCTAATAAATCCTGTATAAATCTCCAAGTTAATACTCTCGATCTTGACCAAGCTTTATGCAGGTAAATTGTGGAACCGATTATTACTCCGAGCAAGCTTGAGGATACTAATGCTGCTAATACATACCAATTGATACTGTCCCAAGTTGGCAGAAGATGCCACTTTTCAAGCATCATTGGTACTAGTAAAGTCATTATAGTTAGCGATACCATTGGTAATGCCATCGGCCAATGCACTTCCGGAGTTCGACGGGTTTTTTGCTGGGCTTCTCCCCAAAATGCTAATCTGAATACCCTTGTCAAATTCAAGGCTGTTAAACCGTTGACTATTACCAGAATTCCGATTACCCAAGGGCTAGTTAAAACAAAACCATCAGCCCATGAGAGCATAGCCCAAAAACTTCCTAAAGGTAGCAGCGTTACCATACCTGCCGAACCGACAATAAAAGCTGTAGTCGTAGCAGGCATCCGCGACCATAATCCACCCATCTCAGTGATATCCTGGGTGTGAGTCGTATAAATTACCGAGCCAGCACTCATAAATAACAAAGCTTTGGCGATGCCGTGAGTCAACAATAAAAGCAGCGCTACACCACCTTGTTCCATACCTGCTGCGACAAACACTAAACCCATGTATGCGCTGGTGGAATGGGATAAAGTTCGTTTTATATCTATCTGAGCGATGGAAACTAAACTTGCTCCTACCGCAGTCACGGTACCGATAACTAACAAAGCATCCAAAGCGACTGGCGATAAAGCTATAATCGGCTCCAACTTGTAAAGTACGTAAGCACCACCAGCAACTACCAAAGAATTTCGCAGTACTGAAGCTGGATTTGGGCCTTCCATCGCTTCATCCAGCCATAAATTTAGAGGAAACTGAGCGCATTTACCGATAGGCCCAGCAATTAATGCTAAACCTAATAAACTTGATGTTAAAGGGCTTAGCTCTGCCGTTTCTGCCCATTTGTACAACTCAGAAAAATCCCAACTACCTGCCATCGTACCTATAACTACTACTCCCATCAGCAATAATAAATCTCCTACCCGTTTGGTAAGAAATGCATCGCGTGCTGCCGTAACTACTAAAGGTTGAGCGTACCAAAATCCTACTAATAAATAAGTTGAAAGAGTTAATACTTCCAATACCATGTAGCTGAGCAACAAAGAATCGCTAATAGCTAAAGCGGTTAAAGCTGCTTCAAAAAAACCCATCAAAGCAAAAAATCTTGCCGTTGCCCAATCTTTTTCTAAATAACCCAATGCGTAAATCTGTGCCAACAAACTCAATCCGGCAATTAAAATTGTTGCACCAATACCTACATCTGATATATCTAATTCAAAAGATAAATTTAAATCTGCTGCCGAAAACCAATTGATTATGTAACTTTGTGGCTCGCTACCTTCAACTTCTTTAAATACCAACAAACCGTGAATTAAAGCGACAGCAGTTGTCAATATATTTAAATAAGCTGCCGGTCTTGGCCCGGTACGCTTAATTAACCCCACACTCCAAGGTATAGTTAACAGCGCACCTACTAATCCATATAAAGGCAAAGCCCAAGTACTTGAAAATAATAATTCATTCATCTAAATTTGCTGCTATAAAAGCATCACCATAAATTTCCCATTACTCTCAAAACTTGATACAAACTGAATCAGTATTTACCTTCTTTTATAATTGATAAATATCTTGTTTTTTGGTATAGATACTCAAAAATTCCTTAATCTAAAAATACTTTTATTAATTAGTAATTTTTATTCATACTGCGACTTTTTCTAATTTTACAATTAAAAGCTATCTATCTGATAAGTTTATTTTATATTTTTTTTTACTCATTTATGTGTGTTTTGCAGCAATAGCAATTTTTGAATAAAGACCAAATTATAACTTTTTGAGATAACGGTCAATATAGGCGCTCTATTGAATTTACTGCTCTTAGAGCGGCAGCTTGAGCAAATGTAATAAAGAGATTATAAAGCAGAAGTAGCCACTCTAGAAACTGTAAAGTTCTAGACGAGTGCAACCAACCCTCAAAGATATGTTAAGTTTTTTAAAATGCTTTTATTACAAACTATTATACTAATTTATATTGCAAGGGGTGCAAAGCTTTCATATGCTTAATTAAGAAGGCTTTTTTTTTAGCTCAACATTGAGCGCTACATGTTAGAAAAACCTTGTCTGAGTACGAATCGAGTAAGTTGGAGTCAGTAAATGCCTATAGCAGTTGGAATGATTGAAACCAAAGGTTTCCCCGCAGTAGTGGAAGCTGCGGATGCGATGGTGAAAGCCGCTCGTGTTACCTTGGTGGGCTATGAGAAAATTGGTAGTGCCCGCGTAACTGTAATTGTTCGAGGAGATGTTTCTGAAGTACAGGCTTCTGTTGCAGCAGGAATCGAAGCTGCTAGACGAGTAAATGGTGGTGAAGTTGTTTCCACTCACATTATTGCGCGTCCCCACGAGAACCTCGAATATGTTCTACCGATTAGGTATACCGAAGCAGTGGAACAATTCCGAACTTAACAGGTTTTAATTAATCTACATTGAAGGTGAAATGCCACTATGTCCATGCGTCGTCGGCTGCTTTTAATCAAGCTTGCTGCGATAGTTTGACTTAGCCGTTGATTTTGTAGACAAGGTTAGACCCTTGTAGACAATTGTCAACGTAAATTGATGTATTTTGTGCTTAATTTTTGGGATAATAATAAAATCATCACTTTGTTTTTTCTTGATAAATATGCACAAACCAAGCAGTTATCAAGAAAAAATTTAACATGAATATCTTGATGTGCGGAGGGCTTAACCGTGCAAGTCTATCGAGGAATAACAGCCTCTCTATCAATATTTTCTGTAAAAGCTGATAGGTTGATTATATTCATTTAAAGCGTGGTAGTCAGTAGCGTCTATTACGACTTGGGAATAATTAGTCAAGAGAAATGCAAACGGTCTTTTGCCTTCTTATTTCCTCGTATAGATAAAACATAAACCGCCGAGTTTTTACTGTTCATAGTTTGTCCAGGTTTTGAAGGCGGTTCCCTTTATTTTTAGAAAATTTCTTGAGGATTACAAACTAATGTCAATTGCAGTCGGAATGGTTGAAACCTTGGGATTTCCAGCGGTTGTAGAAGCAGCAGATGCGATGGTGAAAGCTGCTCGCGTAACCTTGGTGGGATATGAAAAAATCGGTACTGGTAGAGTTACCGTTATTGTTCGAGGAGACGTATCTGAAGTACAAGCAAGTGTTGGAGCCGGAATTGATTCAGTGAAGCGAGTTAACGGCGGACAAGTACTGTCTACTCATATCATTGCTCGTCCCCACGAAAACCTTGAATACGTTCTACCAATTAGATATACCGAAGATGTAGAGCAGTTCCGGGAAAACGTTAACGCAATTCGTCCTTATGGTGGAAGACCTTAACATCGTAACGTAATCCTAATATCGTAGATACGAATGCAAATTGCCAAAGTTCGCGGTACGGTATCTAGCACGCAGAAAGATCCAAGTTTTAGAGGAGTTAAACTGCTGCTGTTACAGCTAATAGATGAAGAAGGGCGCACGCAGCCAGAATACGAAGTGGCAGCCGATACTGTTGGTGCGGGAGTAGATGAATGGGTACTCGTCAGTCGTGGTAGTGCTGCGCGTCAAGTTTATGGCAACGAACAGCGTCCAATTGACGCATCAGTAGTAGCGATAATTGATACAGTTTACGTTGAAAATCGCCAAATCTATAGCAAGAAAGAACAATATTAATGGTTAGTAGATAGTAGATAGTGGTTAGTGGTTAGTGGTTAATAGATGATGGTTGGTAAAACAATTAACAACATTAATGGATAGTAGATAGTGGTTAGTGGTTAGTGGTTAATAGATGATGGTTAATAAAACAACTAAGTAAGTCGGTACAAATAAACCGAATTGTGTAACAGAATGTAAATAGCCCTCAATCCCTTGGGATTGCGTCGCTCCATTTCATTCCGCTCGCTGCGGACATACCTTGGTTTTTTAACGCCGACTTACTTAACAACTAACACCCAACAACTAACAACTAACAACTAACAACTAACAACTAACAACTAACAACTAACA
>CAYMZW010000017.1:0-32015 GCA_964395005.1 uncultured Rivularia sp. | reverse complement strand
AAACTTCCAATCCTCCTTTTTGCAGTTTCTTAAATGGATCTAAAAGAAAATCAATCAAACGACGCTGACGAACAATTACTTCAGCTTGTGCTGTCTGCCCTGGGGTTAGGAGAATTCGTCGATCGCCATTTTCGATATACGGTTTATCAAGTGCGATCCTTAATTCATAAGTTTCAGCACTACCAGGAGTTGTTGATTCAACTTTTGAGTCTGGAGAAATCCAAGTAACTTTTCCCGGTAAGACTCCATATTCTTGAAAAGGATAGGCATCAAACTTGACTTTTACCGGCATTCCCGTTTTCAAGAAACCAGTTTCTTTGACTGGCATTGTCGCTTTGAGAATGAAACCGCTGTCTTTGGGCGCAATTCTGGCGATTCTTTGTCCAGGTTGCAACACTTCTCCCGGCTTAGTTACAGGTAACTCAAAAACTATGCCATCAATTGGCGATCGCACTGTTCGCTGTTTGATCTGAATGTTTAAAGAGCTTATCTGACTTCGAGTTTGAGCGATTTCCGATTTGTTTAAGTTGATCTGTCTTTGCAAGTCTTTAATTTGCTCGCTTGTCTTTAACAGAGCGAGTTTTCCAGCATTTACTGCGCTTTGATAGCTGCTATTTTGCTCGGCCAGTTGCAGTTTGGCTTGTTCAATATCAGATTGCAACTGATTCATTGTTGTCTGATAGCGATTTGTTTCTTCAGCTAAACGCAATTGAGCTTGCTTGATGTCGGATTCAGTTTTCTGGTAAAATCTTTTGCTTTCTTGCTGTTCTTTTCTAAGATTGTCAATTTGCGAAGCCGAGACTGCACCATCTTTCAAAAGCTTGCTAAAACGTTCGACTTGGCTTTTATCTATATCTAAACGAGCTTGTGCCGATTTTTGTTCGTTAAGAGTTGTTTCAATCTGTTGCTTAGCTTGATTGACTAATGCTTGTTTCTCTAAGTTTTGTAAATTATAAGTACTTTGTTTAGCATTCAGATTCTGAATCGCTTGATTAACCTGGGCTTTTTTCTCTTCAGCTTGAGATCGGTTTTGTTGCTCTTGAGTGCTAGCCGTCAACTCTATTTGTTTTTTAAGCAGTTCTAATTGCGATACCTGATTTTCTAACCCCTTAAGCTTCTCCTTTGTCCTTTCTAACTCAGGCTTAACTGTATCGTTATCTAGTTTTAAAATTATTTGCCCAGCTTTGACTTTATCTCCTTCTTTAACTTTCACAGCAGCAACATTTCCACCAGCTATGCTGTCTAATTTGCGGATCGATCCTAACGGTTCTATCCTTCCTCTAGCGCTACCAGTTTCATCAACAGTAGCTACCATCGACCAAGGTATTCCAACAGCAAGAAAGCCAACAAAAACATAGACTAAAGAACGACTCCAAACTCTTGGTAAAGCATCGAGTAATTCCTCCGTGCCGTAATGTAAATTTTCGGATTTATCTGTTATCTCTGGCGATAATTGCTCTTTTGTATCTTCCTCATGGTACGGCGGAGTGTAAGCAAGATATTCATCCTTTCTCTGCGTGTTTGGCATAATCCATCACCAATTATCAATTACCAATTAACAGTTAGGAGTTAGGAATTAGGAGTTAGGAGTTAGGAGTAGGGAATAGAAAGTAGGGAGTAGGGAGTAGGGAATAGTTACGAGCTAACTCCTAATTATTTCCAATGCCCAATGCCCAATGCCCAATGCCCAATCCCCAATGCCCAATGCCCAATGCCCAATGCCCAATGCCCAATGCCCAATTCCATCTACCCAACATTTGCTAATTGCTGCTGGTTTAGATAGTAATAATGACCTTTTTGGGCGATTAATTCATCGTGAGTACCGCTTTCTATCAATATGCCTTTATCCAGAACTAAGATTAAATCGGCATTGCGTACTGTAGAAAGACGGTGAGCAATAATTAAACTAGTACGCCCTTTAAGAATTGTTTTTAAATTGTTTTGAATAATCCGTTCGGTTTCGGCATCCAAACTACTGGTTGCTTCGTCGAAAATTAATAATTGAGGATTACCTAATAAAGCACGGGCAATTACCAAGCGTTGCCGCTGCCCTCCAGATAACATTCCGCCACCTTCACCGATTTCCGAATCGTAACCCATCGGTAATTGCTGGATAAATTCATCGGCTCCAGCCAAACGCGCCGCTTCGACAATTTCTTCTAAAGAAGCTTCGGGGTGAGCAACACTTATATTTTCCCGAATAGTTCCGCCAAATAAGAAAGTATTTTGATCTACTACTCCAATCTGGCGGCGGAGGGATTTTAGGGAAACTTTAGATACATCTTGACCATCAATCAAAACTTTTCCATCCGTCGGAGGATATAAACCCAACATCAATTTTGACAGGGTTGTTTTTCCCGAACCGCTACGCCCAACTACTGCAATCGTTTGCTCTGGCAGAATTTCAAAGTTGAGATTTTCCAAAATGTTAATTTCATTTTCTGGGTGATAGCGGAAGGTGACATGATCAAAACGAATATGTCCGCGAAGTTTGGATATATGTCTGCGGGGGGATGCGAGTAAATTTTCTTCTGGATCGGCTTCCAAAACATCATTAAGCCGTTCGGTAGAAATTATAATTTCCTGGAATTCGTTCCATACTCCTGAAAGTCGCTTGAAAGGACTAATAACATTGCCCTTCAACATATTAAAGGCAATTAATTGTCCGATGGTGAGTTGGTTATCAATTACTAAATACGCGCCAAACCACAACAATGCTGTACTGCTGATGGTATCGATGCTGCCGCTAATAATCTGCAAGCGAGTACCGATTATCTTGGCTCGAAAGCTTTTTTTAATTACATTATTTAACAGTTCCTCCCATTTCCAGCGCACTGTATGTTCGATCGCCATCGAGCGCACGGAACGAATACCCGTCAGCGATTGAATTAAATAGCTATTTTGTTCGGCACCAGCATTAAAAATCTCTCTCGACATTTTGCGGAGAATATTGGTACTCGCAAATGCCAAAATAAAAAATGGCGGCACTATCAAAAGTACTAACAGTGTTAGCTGCCAGTTGTACCAAAACATTACGGCTAAATAAACAACTATCGTAATTAAATCGAGAACTATTGAAAGTGTTTCGCCAGTCAGAAAACTCTGAATCTTGCCATTTTCTTGAATTCGGGAAGTTATATCACCGACGTAACGCGACTCAAAGTAAGACAAAGGCAAGCTAAAAGTATGTTTGAGAAACCCTACGAGCATAGCAACGCTAATCCGGTTGGCGGTGTGGTATAGCAAATAGGATCGCACCGCACTAACAGCGATACCGAAGAAACCAAAGATCAATAACCCCAAACCAACGGCATTTAAAGTAGATACGCTACCTTGAACGATTACTCTGTCTAATAATAATTGCGTAAATAAAGGCGTTATCAACCCAAATGCTTGCAGCAACAGCGAAGCCATGAATATTTCAAACAGTACTTTAGAGTGGGGTTTAACTAATTCATAAAACCTCCAAACGCTTCCTGTCTCTTCTTTCCCTTCTTTTAGCCCAAGTGTCGGTTGCAACAACAATGCATAACCAGTCCACTTTTCTTTAAACTCGGCATGAGGAATTTTACGTTGCCCAATGGCGGGATCGCAAACTATAACGTGCTTTTTATTGATTTCATAGACAACGATGTAATGGTTGCCTTCCCAGTGAACGATCGCCGGTAAAGACTGTTCCCTCAACTTATCAAAGCTGGCTTTTACAGGTTTGCTGGCAAAGCCGATACTCTCGGCAGCAGCAGCCAAACTCCGTAAAGATGCCCCATTGCGGTTAACATTGGCAATCTCTCGCACCCGATTCACAGCTAACCTTTTACCCCAATGTCTGGCAATCATTACCAAGCAAGCACAGCCGCAATCGGAACCGCTTTGTTGAGCATAAAAAGGATATTGCTTGCTCAAGCGTTCCCAAATATGCTTAGCCTTAGTTTTAGGGCTGGGAAAGTAAGGCTTTGTTTTCTGCTTTTCTTGACGGGAAGGGAATGGAATAACTTTCCTGTCATTAGCAAGTCGTTCGGTTTTAGGAAATATCTTATTATTGTGCTTTCTAGAACGAAATTCACGGGGTGATAGTTGCTCTGATGGATTAATCCACCCTATTAACTCGTTCCATTCTTCCACTGCTAACTGTAAGTTTGAACTTTTAAGACTATAAGCAATAGTTGGTTGAGTTACTTCCCATCTCCCATCGGTATCGGAATCTTTATAAATATTTCCTGGGCTTAAAATTTGATTTTCGCCTTTTTTTAGTTCCCCTTCTCGTAGCAGCAGCAATTGATTATCTTCAAATAGATTTTGAGTGCTTTCCCCAGGCTCAATACGGTACCGCTCAAATAAACATAGAGCTTTGAATATTTCCTCGGTGGAGCAACTGCGCGATAGTTGAGAATTCTGACGGCACAGCAGCAATATATCCCAAAATTCCGCACGTCTGTAAAGACGCTCTTTAACTTGAGGATATTTTGTGATTAATCCATCTAGCGCTTCAGAGCTTATGTAACAGAGTTTTAAAGACGTTGAAGCTCTTGCACTTAGGTTGAGAAAATTCTGTTCGCCAAATAAACTTTGTTCGCCGAAAGATGCACCGCTGCTAACGGTTGCGATTAAATTGTCCGCAGCATCAAGTAGCCTAGCTTTACCTGTAAGTACAACAAAAATACCAGGTTTTGCTTCGGGCGATCGCCAAAATAACTTTGCTACTTTTGGTTCGATGATTTCAACTTGTTTCAAACAGCTTTGTATATCTTGCTCTGTAAGGCTCTCGCCTAGAGTAGCAATAATTCTTTTACATAGTTGTTCTTGGGATAATACGCCCTGCATCATTTCCCTACCTCTACAACTTTAATTGCGACTGTTGATTTGATTGCAGCTAACTTGCAACCTATAAATAAAGACACCAGTATTATGTTTCGCATTCAACTGCTTGCAATTAGCAGATGCATTGCTGTTTGTTTAAAAACCCCAATTGCGATAAATATTTACATAAAAGTACGATTTGACTAGCGTCAAATATGTAACTGTCAACTTCGTAGCTCGGAAAATGGCGTAGAAGCTTTTTTAACCATTGAATATATTGATGATTAAAATGCTCAAATCTACCAATTGATAGATGGCAGTATTTACAGATTATGGTCAAAATAGCTGAAATATTCCAGCAGAAGCACATTTGCTGGAAAAATATAAATCTTCTAGAAATATGAGTTTGAAATTTACGGATACCCCTCTGCAACAAAATTTCAACTCGCCGATGGCATTCTACCCCTAAATCGGCGCGTAAACTCTTTGACCGTATATTTTGAGTAGAAATACTTAATAACTTACACTGCAAGAATTTATATCCTGCAAAAAGTTGTAGGAAACTAAATTGATGTGACATAATTTGTATATGTTGCCGTCAGTAGTAAGGCATCGCTGTAGGTTATATCCCCGCCAAGGTTCTACAGTTATGCTTATTTTGCTTTACGATGTGCAACTAACCTCGGGAGCTTCCCCTCTAACATTGCCAGTGTTTAGGGGAATAATCCTTGGGTTAGTATCGATAGTTACATTTATTCGCGATTTTATCTGTTTACAGTTTTATCATAAAAACAATTTCCTTATTTGAATAACGAATTTTAAGAGTACTTGAGTTCAGACAAACTGCGATGACTTAATAAGTATTGTACGTTCACTGACTATTCTTTGCTATTAAAGTTTTGTATCTTAGAAATTTAACCAAAAAGCAAATCCTAATTATAAAACTTGTTGAGTCAGCTTCGATCCAGAGGCTCTAAACCTTTGTCATTATAACTTTTAAGCAATAGTATCTAGCAATACATTAATACTTAGGGCACCTCTATAAACATATGGGTCTTTGTTTATTTGTTTATGCAATGTGCTTTTATCCTATGATGCCTTGCACTATTTACATAAATCCGTAAGTTTCTTGGTACATAAAGGTTTCAGAGACTAAATAGTGTTTTATATCTTAACTAAAATTTAAACTCTCCATCGAATAGGAGTCCTTAAAAATCAAAAAAGAGAGCAATAACGGGCAATAAACAGGTTTTTCAAGCTTAAAATCATTTTTATTATATCCATAGGCAATAAATTATAGTTTGTACCCAAGATATGTTAGTTATTTGCTACTTCTGCAATATGTCGATCAGTAGTACGAAGATATCTCAAATTTCCCTCATGTCTTTCTGTACTTACTGAAAACATAAATAACAGAAGCAAAATGCTAAGGGTGTAAAA
Organism: uncultured Rivularia sp.; assembly: GCA_964395005.1. Classification (GTDB taxonomy): domain Bacteria; phylum Cyanobacteriota; class Cyanobacteriia; order Cyanobacteriales; family Nostocaceae; genus Rivularia. The sequence goes on along the minus strand of CAYMZW010000017.1, from coordinate 25,778 downwards.
TTTTCGTTTTCCAATTATCACTTACCTAAAGCTTTCAAAGCAGCAGTTCAAATTTGAACCAGAAAATTCACAAATATTTACGCTTACAAAACATAAATACCGATCATCCCCAGAACGAGCAGAATAGATTTGAACTGAACTTAGCCATAAATTAGAGAATTAACGTTAAGAATCTATAGTCTAGAAACCGCAAAGAATGCAGTTCTTTTAGAGAAGAGTAATTCCCCACACCTTTTTGGGGACACTGTACTTAATAATAGATTACTGAACCTTTTGTCAAGACTCTAGCATAAAAAACAAGAAGCATTATTTAAAAACCATAATCTCTTCATGAAAACTTTAAATAAACTGAAGCTTGATTTTAAAGATTTAAAGCAATAGCTGTTCTATCAACAGACGAATAGAAGATAAATTTAATTAACAAATTATATAAATCAAACTATCGAAACAATTAGCAAGAAATAATTAAGATATAGATAAAAATTTACTAAATTTAATAGTTTGAAACGATAAATTTTTTTTCTTTACAAAATATTGCATATCAGATTTTCAATAATTAGGCATCTATCAGAAGTGGTACCAGCAATATTTAAAGGACATTATAGAAAATACAATATGACATCTGCCATAAGTAATAAATTGATGAAAAATTTTAAACTTATTTTTAGTATGTAAGGTATGCAAGATAAATAAAAAATTTAGTGCTATTAGCAAAGTTTTATTGATTTAAGTAGAGCAATTATAATTTTTATCCATCAAAGACATTACTTTAACTGATATCTACAAAATTAGGATTTACGCAACCGTACCGTAGGTATTGCATATCGTGCAAGGAACATAAAATTAGGTATTTTCAACATTAAGATCCCCCCAACCTCCTTTTTTAGCATTTAGTGGAAGCAGCCAGTAAATTGTATCTTAATAATACATCGGCAGCCTGTTTAATTTCATCAAATACTATCCCAGACTTTTTAGCAATATCTAACAAAGTATAATTCCCGTCGGATAAATTCAAAACCCATAAGATTGCCATTCGATTTAACTTTGTATCTTGAGAGCTAGTATCTGCTTCATACAAACCTCTTTTCCCCAATTGTGGCTCGCATTTGGGATTTTTATTGTAATAGGTTTGATTATTTTCGAGAATATTAATTATGTTGATACATTTAATAAATGATTCTGCAAGATATTGAGGTTGAACAAAATTTAAATTATCTGCTGATGTATGATATTCCGGAAAAGAATTTTAGAATTTTTCCGACCTTTTTTATCAAATGTTTTGGGGTTGCAAGAGTGCGATTGATTTTTGAATTTTTGAGTTAAGGATTTTGGACTATTGATAAACCGCAACTTATCTATAATTAGGGCTTGCTGAATAAAATTATTAGCTTTACCACATAAGGGTTTTGAAGCTTTTTCTCTGTTTCATGTGCAAGCTTATGATATCTGCTGGCTTAAAATCTTTGAACTTTTAGTCAACTTGTGAGGAAATACAATCTTGTTTTTCCACCTGCTCCCTGCCTCCTGCCCTTGTCAAAAAAAAACTTTTTCAGCAAACCCTAATTAATGTCGGATTTTAGTCGCTATTAACCATCTTCTAAATAAAATCTAAAATCCATCGAGGAAGAGAATTAAATCCTCAAACTATGAGATTGTGAGAATTGTAATCTCCATCAGCAAAAGAATATTTCTCAAATCCACTGGTTTTCATGAAAGTACCATCTAGTTCAAACACAGTGAATTTTCCGTTGACGTGTATATCAAAATCGTCTTTATTATAAGAGCCAAGGCTCAATGTATCGAAACCTGAATCACCGTATATTATCGCATCACCAAAGCCTTCAACATAGTCTTTTCCATAACCCATCTTGATGTTGACTCCCCCTCCAAAGCTAGAAGCTTTGATGGTATCGGCTCCAAATCCAGTCCGAATATCGCTGCCATAAATACCGTAAGATTGGCTTCCGGTAGCATGAGCTTCGATGGTATCGGCTCCATGTCCAGTAAGAATATCGCTGCCATAAATACCGTAAGATTGGCTTCCGGTAGCATGAGCTTCGATGGTATCGGCTCCATGTCCAGTACGAATATTGCCACCGTAAATACCGTAAGACTGGCTTCCGGTAGCATGAGCTTCGATGGTATCGGCTCCATGTCCAGTTCTAATATTGCCATACTCGTTGTTAATACCTATTGCTATGTCTTCAGTTTGAGCAATGGTTTCAAAAATCACTAAGGCTAAGGCTTGATTTTCAGGAGGGGCAATAGCCAAATTAGAAACTTCTGTGTATGCATAAGTAGCAGAATAGGAAGTGGCCATAGCACTAATATTATCTGAACCCGAACCTGTTGAAACCTGACCATATTTATTGTTAAGACCTGTGGCAAGGACTTTTGAAGAAGCTAAGCTTGTCGCAAATCCAGCTGCAACAGCTTGGAGTCCTTCAGACATAGGAGCTTGGGCAATAGCGTTGACAATGGCAGTGGCATCTATACTAGCTACAGCTACAGCTTCAACAGAAGCTTTGACTGTACCTGCAACAGTATCGCTACCTCTACCAGTAGAGATTTTTCCAGAGTTATTAATACCATTGGCAATAGCAGCAATCTCAACAGCAGCCAGACTATTGGCAATTACAGTCGCATCCACAGTATTAGCAATAGCTATGGCTTGAAATACTGTCTGTGCAACGGCAGTAATTTGTGCGCTTGCACTACCATTTACAGTATCTCGACCTTTCCCTGTATAGATATTACCTCTGTTTATAATTCCATCGATATTAAGCTTTGATTGAGCAAGAAACTCGACAGAGTTAACGGGATTATTTCCTTGAGCAATTGCTTTGGCTGCAACCTCAATAGAAACCCCCAAGCTAAAACTTAGAGATGAACTACCAATTATTTGGTCTTTTCCTTTTAATGTCCTGACAGTTGAGTGTAAGGGATTGTAAATCGTCTTATATGGATTTACGAAATCGCTTCTACGGGTAAAAATATATTGGCTTAAGTCAAAAAAATCGGTGCTCATAATTAATTAATTCGTATGTAACATTTAACTATTAAAATAATGAATAAACTAAATAGATTTTATGTAAAGCAAAGTAATATTACCAATAACTATTCAGTATATAGGTAATAGAAATTTCCTATAAATTTTGGAACTATAGTTTTAAGCTATAGAGAATGCAATCTCAAAAATTATAGATACTTACTTATTTAAATTCTATTTATTTTCATTAGGTAAAGCACCTAGCTCAAGATGTTTGTTATAAGTCTTGAATACATATTATGCTCTATTCTTACCGATAGTTTAAAAGATTAGTGAAATATACTTGTTTTTACTGTATAGCTATATATTTTATTTACGAGTAAACTCTCAAATAATTAGTTTTACAGGTATAAATAGAGGAATATCTAATTGAGTACTCATGAGAGTATTTTAGTAGAATATTATTAGGATAAAAAAGGCTTTTAGTCGCTATACGTCTCTGCATAGTGACTTTATCTTATATGTAATATTGTATAATATATCACTTGTCGTTTGAATTTATGGTAGGTTTACAGATTTTTCCAATAACGAAATTATATTTACAACGTCTTTGGTCTAAGGATTGCTCCTAGGAATATTGCCTATAAAAAAATTATCTGAGAGCGATCGCCCTTAGATAATTTGACAATACTTTTTTTTTAAGATAAAATCACTCAATCTGGTAATACATAACCATATAACCGTAGTAGAGCAAAAAGTTTATTCGTTCCCCTTTCTGTTTATTTACACATATTAAATAAGAAAGAGTAAGGGTAAAGATGAAAAATGGAAAATGCAGATTAAGTCCAGGTTTCTTTCTTGTAACTTTATGACTCAGATATGGTAAATGGAAGTTTTTCCCAGAAATTACTAATTTATTTTTGGAATTTAATGCTGGACAACTATTTTTTAGTTGTCCATTTTTAAATTATATATTTTTTGTAGTTTAAAATCCATCTCTTTAAGCATTTTATTAATGAGTATATCAAATATTTAAATTTATAAATAAGATTTTTGCTGATACAAAAATTTAGATAATAAAATCAAAGGTAATTAATTTTAATTTCTCTATTTTATCTAAATTCACCCAAAAAATAATTTATATAGGACTTACGTACAAGTAACGTAGCTATAGTCATTGAGACGTTATGTTGCATTCACCCGCAGGGTGTGGATCATCTCAAACGCGCTTATAATCGTAGCCAGTGCGTAAGTCCTGTTATAAAAACAAAGAATAGAAAATATGAGCATCTCAATTTTTAACAAAACATTTTACCCGACACCCTAAAAGAGTACGGCTATAAAACACAGCCCAGGCATATCGGCTTTGTACAAAATTGGGATACTCCCGATTGCAAAGCTGTCTACACATTAGTAGATGGTGGTGGATCTATAAAAGTGCCATCAGCAAAAAAGCCACCAAATGCGTTATTGGCAACTACCTGAGCAATAACTTCAAAATTGGTATCATCTGTAACCCCAAGCAGAATTGTTGGCGAACCGAATTCAGGATCAAAATATTCGATAGTATCAACTGGTCCATTTACTTGGATTTTGTCTACACCATTCTCAAAGTCCCAAATAATAGCGCGGTCTGCAAAACCAGTTATCGGAGTAGTACCGTCTGGTAAAGTACCGAGTACGTCACCCAAACCACCAGTATAAAAATTACTATCAGCATTTCCAAGAACGAATGTATCGGCATCACCGACCAAAAATCCAAAGTCCGATCCAATTGCTTCCGGGAAGGAGAAGGCATCTGAGGTACCGTCGCCATCCGTATCAATCCTCGATACGGGACCATTACCGTCTATATCGAAACTGAAAGTGCCGATTAAGATATCAACCTCACCGGGGGCTGTACCACCACCATCCAGGGTGTCATTGCCAAGATTCCCAACTAGGATATCATTGCCAGTGCCTCCTGAAATACTGTCATTACCGCCAGCATCTAGTTCCCAAATCCAACTAGGAGTAAAAGCATCATAGCCCCCATCTATATAGTCGTCGCCACCAAGACCATTTATCGTATCAGATCCACTGCCACCGAATATTATATTGTTGCCATCACCTGCAATGATATCGTCATTATTAGAGAGAAATGCGTTTGCAAAGAAATCTTCATTCTCACTTGTGACTATATCAGGAAAACCGAATGGATCGTTCGGATTGGCAAATATATAAAAGTCCCCGTAAATTACATCGTCGCCTAAACCAGTCGCTATAATCTCATCGTTGCCGCTCTCGCCTATGAGAGTCTGATTACCAAGACTTGCTAATATCTGATCATCGCCGGAACCTCCAAATATAAAGTTATCGCCGGTACCCCCATTAATGAAGTCATTCCCTCTACCCCCGTCCAGGGAGTCATTACCGAAGCCGCCCAATATGTTGTCATCTCCATTGCCAGCTAATATCTCGTCATTTCCTGCCCCGCCCAATATGTTATCTTTGCCGTCACCCCCGTCGAGGACATCATCTCCACTACCAGCTAATATCTCGTCATTGCCTGCGCCACCGTTAAGGGTATCATTACCCCTACCCCCGTCAAGGACATCATTCCCATTACCACCTAATATCTCGTCATTTCCTGCGCCACCGTTAAGAATATCTTCGTTGTTACCCCCATCCAGAAAGTCATCGCCGTCACCCCCCTCAAGAAAGTCATCGCCGCCACTGCCGTTAAGGGTGTCATTTCCATCGCCGCCATTAAAGATATCGTCGTCATCAGTGCCATTAAAGACATCATCGCCGTCAGTACCAGCAAAAATAGGAATATTGCCTACTATATCTGGTATATCAAAGTCTGGTATGTCAATGCCTGGTATGTCAATACCTGGTATATTGAAGCTAAAGTTTGGGAACGAAAACATATGATTTATCTCCTAAAATTTTAAATTAGAGAGTTTTTTTAAATTGCCTGGATAATTTACAAACTTTTAGGTTGGTTATACAAATTAAATAGCCATTAAAAAATAATTGCCCATATTTATATGGAGTGGTTAAGCTGGCACTGCTGTGACATATTGAGGATTTAATTCTAAAGCTTGGTGACAATAAGCTTTTGCTTGTTGTAACTTACCTTGTTCTTGCAATACCATACCTAAGTGATGATGAGAGTTCCGAAGGTCTAGCTGCAGAGTAATAGCTTATTGATAATAGTGTAGGTATAGGTATACAAGAAGTGGCTTCTTTTAGAAGCCACTTCGTATTTTAGTTGTAAACTGCGTTTAACAAGTGCCTTAAGTTAGGCTCCTGTTAGTTTAAGCTACTAACTCAAGTTGCTTAGCAACTTACGCTATTACTTAATTTACAGCAGCAACAAAGAGACCACTTTGGTAGCTACCCTTATCCTCAACCGCATTATTGGAAAGTTCAGATTCAACAAGAGTATCCTTACCGATAGCATTGTTAGCCAATGTCATGGTAGCTTGATTACCTTCAACGTTAGTGTGGCTGTTGATTGTAGATGTTTTGTTAAAGTTAGCCACTACATCAAAATTAGCGGTGAATTTTACGATTGTTTTGTCTATTGCAATAGCTTTTTTGGCAACCTTGGTACCCCAACCACCAAATACTTCTTCGTTGGTAGCTTCTAAGTAGTTGATATCGTTGATAATCATTTGTTTTTCTCCTGAAAGTTAACTAATTGTCTTTTGGAATTTGTTTGTGAGCGGTTTGTTTTTGCTCACATTTAAACTATAATTTTTTATTTTTTAAAAGTCAATAGATGTTTCTATATTGTTTATTTAAAGTAATTATTAAAAAGCTATAAAATCCAAAAAATAAAATAATCTACACAGCAAAATATGGCTGTTGCTTATTAAATAAACACAGCCAATTATCAACAAAAATATCAACAATACTATAGGTATAGCTTGCTGCTTATTACTTTAAGAACTAACTAAAGCTAAAAATTATTGTCTTAAAACTTTGCAAAACATATTGTTATACATATGAAATATTGTTGTGTAAATAAATGAATGCCTGATTTTAAACAGGAATAACGCTAAATTAGCGTAGTAAAAATATTATTTTCATACAGGTAGTGACCATCGCAATGATAATATACATTTGCGTAAGCTATATTCAATTTGGTCTATTAACTTAGCCGCTATTAAACAGCATAAAAAAGAATATTCTAAACAATCAATCTCGAAAAACATACTTGTTTATGAATGGCATTAAGCCTGCTTAAGTAAATCATCTTCTGATTTAACGTCATCAGCATCTAATTGAATAGTTATATCTGAAAGCATGATTTGTTCGTTTAACCAATTAGCAAGCAATTCAGAAATAATTGTTTGCCGCAATTGATCGTTTAATTCAGATTGAATTATTTCTTCCAACCAAATTAAATGCACAGCTTTTGGTGTAGTAATTGGCTTGAGAATCTCAGGTGGAGAACTAGCAAATACAGCAGCAGCAATTTCCGGACGAAAATCTCTACGATATCGAACTCCTTGATATCCATAAGTACGGCGTAGTTCTGGATCTTCGATACACATACGAGCTATTTCTGGAAATGTAATTTCCCCTTCTTCCATCGCATAAAATAATTCCAACGCCAAGTCTCTATCCTCAAGGATGACTTCATAGGTGACAGCAGCTTCATAATTGAGTCGGTTGTCGTAAAAGAATTTTTCAACTTGAGGTGCAAATAAATGATTTGCTAATTTCTTAGAAATAAGACTGTTGTAAACTAGTTGCTCAAAGTTTTTTATTGACAAATGGTGTTTATCCAACCAAGCCCAAGTATCTTTAGCGGTAGCGAGTTTTCTCTCTAAGCGAAATTTTTCACCTTCCTGCTGTAGCTCTGCTTCGGTAATATCAATACCAGCTTTTTCGGCTGCTTCAGTAATAATTTTTTCAGATGCTATAGCCTCCACAATATTGGGAATTTCACAAGATCGCTTTAGCTTATGAATAATTTCTAAAGTTGAAATGGTTAAATGTTCGGGCATATATCATTGTTCCATAAAGTATTTTTAACGGTGCTGAATATCCCTCTTGCTTTTTAAGCAGGAAGTTCCATGAGAAGCATCATCAAACAAGCAAAGATGCTCCATTGTTTGATTAGAAGAACATCTCCCTCGTCAATTTTTCTTTATTCAACAGACTTTAAGATTTGAAATTTATTGCTTATTTACAAATGGTTCTAATGGCGCTTATTCCAATAATTAGCTCCCGTCTTAAAAAGGTAACGGCTAAGGTGGAACATACAAAAGTTAGATTAGTCGTTCTTCAAGGGGTATAGCGCAAGCTACGCTAACATTAATCTGCGGATAAATCCTACATATAATTATTAAAACCTATCTTCAAAATGTAGTCTAGGTAGCAATGGTTCTAAAAATAGTTTTATTGGTTGAATATTCAGATGCCGAGATCAGTGATAATTCCTTATCGATTTTTTGTGCTAGCTTGTAAGCCATTTGTGGCGGGTTTCGGTAGTTACTGGCTGTCTTTCTAAATCCCCATCGTCTAGCTTCAACTTCCGATACTCCAAACTCTTCGGCTAATTTAGAGTAAGACCAATCATATTTTCTCATTAAATCTATAGGATGCATTTGTTTTAATCCTGATGTAGTAGTATTTAAGTTTAAATTGATAGCTTTATACCGCCGATCGGCTCGCCGGACTGGATTTACACTTGTTTGAATTGCATTTACAATCTGTCTTTCTGTAGTTTCTTAAACGGATCTAAAACAAAGTCAATTACCCGACGTTGGCGAATTACCACCTCTGCATCTGCTGTCTGGCCGGGCATCAAAGTAACCCGTTTTTCGCCATTATCTACATATTGGCGATCTAAAGTGATTTCTAGCTCAAAACTTTCAATATTTCCTTGGGGTGTTTGATTAACCTTGGAGTCAGGAGACACCCAAGCCACTGTGCCCTCAACAATCCCATACTCTTGATAGGGATAGGCATCAAATTTTACTTTGACTGGCATTCCTACTTCTAAGAAGCCACTATCTTGTATGGGCATACTAGCCTTAAGAACAACCTCGGCATTTTTAGGAGCAATCTGAGCTATTCTCTGCCCTGGTTGTACTACTTCTCCAGGTTTGCTGACTGGAAACTCGAAAATAATCCCATCAATAGGCGATCGCACTATTCTTTGCTTTAACTGTAGCTTTAAAGATGCGATTTGACTTCTAGTTTGGGCAATTTGAGATTCGATAGAGGAAATCTGGGTTTGAGTATCTTTGAGTTGTTCTTTAGTTCGCAAAATAGAAAGTTTGGATGTTTGTAACAAAGTTTTATAACTATTTTGTTGTTCTTTGAACCTCAACTTGGCTTGTTCTATATCAGCCTCTAGCTGATTTATGGTTGCTTGGTAGCGACTCATTTCTTCTGCTAGACGTAATTCTGCTTGCTTAATATCAGACAAAGTTCTTTCATAAAGCCGTTTGCTTTCTTGCTGCTCTTTTTTGAGTCGATCAACTTGGTTTGCCGAAACGGCTCCATCTTCTATTAATTTACTAAAGCGGTCAACTTGTTTGGTATCTATACTTAAGCGACCTCTAGCAAATTTGTGTTCGTTACGAGCAGTTGTGATTTGCTGTTGTACTTGATTGAGTAAAGCTTGTTTTTCTAGCCTCTGTAAGCGATAAACACTCTTTCTGGAATCTAAGTTTTGTTTTGCTTGTTCGATTTGAGCAATTTTTTCCTGAGCTTGAAATTCATTTTGCTGTTCCTGGACATTTATTGTTGATAGAAGCTGGCTTTTTAGTACATTGAATTCTGCTTTTTGATTGATTAATCCAGAAAGCTTTGCTTGAATCTGCTGTAGTTCCTTCCCTAAAACATCGGAGTCTAATTCTAAAAGAATTTGCCCGGCTCTTACTGTATCGCCCTCTTTAACTGCGACGAGTTTGACTTTTCCACCAGCTTGGACATCTAGCTTACGAGTTGAACCAAATGGCTCTATACGTCCTTTAGCACTTCCTGTTTCATCTATCTTGGAAATAGTAGCCCAAGGTAAACTCAGGAATACAAAGGCAACGAGGACGTATAGTACACCCTTCGTCCACAGTTTAGGCAAACCATCAAGTAGTTCTTCAGTAGCGTAGTGTAAATCTCCGACTGTTTGATCCGGTTGTTGTTTTGCATCAGTAGATTCAGCTTCAGGTTCTAGGTGATTTTGGTCTTCTTTACTAACTACTGATGAGCTATTTGATAAAGGATATGGCATGATTCTAACTCCTAATTTCTAACACCCAAATCTCGGATTATCCAGCTTGCGATAATTGCTGCTGGTTGAGGTAATAATAATTACCTTTTTTGGCGATTAATTCATCGTGAGTACCGCTTTCTACTAATATGCCTTTATCCATTACCATGATTAAGTCTGCGTTACGGACTGTAGATAAACGGTGAGCAATAATTACGCTGGTTCTGCCTTTGAGAATCGTTTTCAAATTGTTTTGGATTATACGTTCTGATTCCGTATCAAGGTGACTGGTAGCTTCATCAAACAACAACAAGCGAGGATTACCCATCAATGCACGGGCGATCGCCAAACGTTGGCGCTGTCCACCGGAAAGTAATCCACCCCCTTCACCAATTTGGGTTTCATAGGAGAGTGGTAATTTGCGAATAAATTCATCTGCTCCAGCTAATTGTGCTGCCTGAATAACTTGATCAAGGGTGGCTTCTGGGTGAGCAATGGCAATATTTTCACGGATAGTACCACCAAACAAAAAGGTGTCTTGGTCTACAACACCGACTTGAGAACGAAGCGACTGCAAAGCAATACCATTTATGTCCTGATTATCAATTAGTACTTTTCCATCTGTCGGTGGGTATAAACCTAAAATTAACTTAGAAAGAGTTGTTTTTCCGGAACCACTGCGCCCTACCAAGGCTACCATTTGCTCGGGCTTGATTTCAAAACTAATATTTTCTAGTATATTAGCTTTACTTTCCGTATGATAGCGGAAGGTGACATTATCAAAGCGAATATAACCTTCAAGTTGACCCAAACGTTTACGGGGTTTATGTTGCAAATCTTCTTCTGGCTCTGCTTCTAGGACATCATTGAGTCTTTCTGTAGAAATAACAATCTCTTGAAATTGATTCCACAGTTGGGAAAATCTTTGGAAAGGACCCAATACATTACCTACGAGCATATTGAATGCAACTAATTGACCAACACTGAGTTCTCCTTGAATAACCTGCCAGGCTCCAAACCACATCAGTCCAGTACTTGTAAAGGTTTGAATGGTGCTACTGAGCATGGTAAGGCGAATGCCAATCACATCAGCATTAAAGGATTTTTTAACCAGATTGTTCAACAGTTCTTCCCACCGCCACCGTACAGTCTGTTCAATTGCTAGAGACCGCACCGTGCGAATTCCTGTCAATGATTCGATAATATAGCTGTTTTCTTTAGCCCCAGCATTAAAAATTTCTCTAGATATACGGCGTAAAATCCCAGTGCTGGCTAGGGCAAGAATGAAAAATGGCGGTACCGTGATCAACACAAATAATGCCATTTTCCAACTATAGGTAAACATCAGGGCCAGATAGACCACTAATGTCAGCATATCTAGTACGATTGACAGGGTTTGTCCTGTAAGAAAACTCTGAATTTTATGGTTTTCTTGGATGCGGGAGATGATATCGCCGACATAACGAGATTCAAAATAGGCAAGAGGCAGCCTAAAAGTATGCTTGATAAAACCTACCAGTAGGGAGACGCTAATACGGTTAGCAGTGTGACTGAGCAAATAGCTCCGCACCCCGTTCATGGCAATGCTGAACAAGCCAAAAACAATCATTCCTAAACCAACAGCGTTGAGGGTAGGAATACTACGCTGTACCAGTACTCGGTCAAGTAGTAACTGAGTAAAAATAGGAGTCACTAGTCCAAATAACTGCATTACCACTGAAGCAATAAAGATTTCTGTCAAGACTTTATAATGGGGCTTGACTAACTCAAAAAACTTCCACAACCCGACATCTTGATTTTCCGCATCTTTAAGTAGTGATGTTGCTTGCAGTAACAATGCATAGCCACTCCAACCTTGATTAAATTCCTTGCGCGTCAGAGTGCATTGACCTTTAGCTGGGTCGCCCACTATTACATGAGTATTCGTAATTTGATAAACTACGATGAAGTGGTTGCCTTCCCAGTGAGCAATAGCAGGTAAGGATTGTTCGGCAAATTTTTCTAAAGTGGCCTTTACCGGACGAGTTGCAAAACCAACGCTTTCTGCCGCAGATGCTAGAGCGCGTAAAGAAGCACCACTCCGCCCTGCATTTGTAATATCTCGCAAGCGACTAACGCTAAAATACTTACCCCAGTAACGACCAACCATTACCAAGCAAGCAGCACCGCAGTCAGAAGCACTTTGCTGAGCATAATAGGGGTACCGCTTTGTTAAATTTCCCCACCAATGCCCCATTTTTACCTTTGGACTGGGAAAATAAGGACGAGATACTTTCTTGCTTGATTTTACTTGGTTGTCTCCCCCCGGAAAGGGAATTATTTTATTGTTAGAGTCAGGAAGTTGTAATGAAGATCTTCTATGAGGTGGTTGACGTTTTCGAGAAATCCGATCCTTGGGAATAAATCGAGAGCGATCGCCATTATTAGTAAATTCCCCTAATTCCGGACAATATTCCAGTGCTGTTTGTAAGTGTTCTTGTTTAAGAAAATAAGCAATAGTAGGTTTTTCTACCCGCAATTTATCTTGTTTTGTAAAAGGATATATTTTACCCAGCTTCAAAAGATCGCCATCGGAATTCAATATTTCACCTTGGTGCAGCAGCCACAATTGAAAATCTTTTTGAGCCGGGATTTTTGCAGATTCTTCCAATCTATGCTTTTCAAATAGCGACAAAGCTTGAATAAGTCCAGTTACTTGGGACGAATGCTGGGGAAAATCGGAGTTTTGCCGACATAAAAGTAATAAATCCCAAACTTCTGCTTTCTTTAACAATTTTTGACGAATTTTAGGATATTTATCCATCAAAGACTGTAAAACTTCCTGTTTAAGAAAACAAAGTTTTAAATTATGCGATGCTCTAGCAGCATAAGGAATAAATTCTTGCTCAAATAGAGTAGCTTCACCGAATGATTCTCCCGTACAGAAAGTTGTAACTAAATTTTCAAAGTAATCTAAAAGTCTAACTTTCCCCTCAAGGACAATATAAAGCCCTTTTTCGGCTTCTGTTACCTGCCAAAATAGCTTCGCAACTGGTACATCTATAGTTTCCGCCACTTCTATACAATTTCGGAATTCCTGCTCGGAGATATTTTCACCTAAAACCGAGGTAATTTTTTGTCCTATGTTGTTTTGTAAAAACACTGTTTCACCTAAAATTTCTCGTGGCTACAATTATTATTTACGTATGTTTTTTATTAGGAATTAACCATAAATTTAGTATCAATCAATTATTAATTATTAATTTTCGCTGCAAACAATTTAATATTTAAATGATATGTAATAATACCTATTTAATTTATAGATTCTTTTGCAGCCATAAAAATGATTCAATTTGCTGACTTCATAGATTGTGGAACTATACCTTCACTATTTTTTTCTATGGTCATACTATTAACATTTTATACCAAATTTTTTATAGCTTTTTATACAGGTAAATTTGAAGAATCTTACGAAAAATTATTTAACCATTTATTTTCTTAACTCCCAATATCAATGAAAATTAAGTTTAATTCAAAACCGAAAAAAGCCTTTGATCTTATAGGAACTATAGAGAACTAAAAGAAAAGCAATTATGCTCTAGTTACTTATTATTGCATTAAAACACAGATTAAATCTTTGATTATGGGTAAATATTTATGTATATGAAATTAGCTTAAAGTAGATTTAAATGCTAAGTAATTGATATTCATTTTATATCGGTCTAATTTTGCTTGACTTATTTATTTATTAGTAAACTTACCTACTTTGTGTCAATACTTATTTGGGATCGAGCAAAAATCTTTATAGTAAATTTACAATGCTTAAATAGTGACTTCATTGAATCCTATTTTTGGCAGGCTTTAAGATGTATTAAAAAATCTGGCGATCAATTACTGAAGATGCTAAAATATTGGCAAACATAGATAAAATACCTATTATACAAGGAATATAGGTTACTATCGTTAATATTATTTATTAACACCGTCTTCTTTCTATATTACCTCTTCTACAATTTGACAAAATTGTTAAAAAGTAGACAATAGCGAGCAGTATAAGTAATTACATAGATAATAGAAAGTGTAAATTTTATAATTACTCTTTAATCCTTACTCTCTATACCAATTAGCTAGAAAAACCCGAACAGCTACTAAGTTCAAAGCTAGAATATATGTAGTCAAATTCGGCATTCAACCATTGTTGAAACATATTATCAAGAATTTCTTGATATCGGTTGGATGTTAATTCTGCGGGTATATAGTCTTCAACCATAAATAAATGATATCCAATTTCAGTTTTAATTGGACCGACTAACTGTTTCACAGATGCGCTAAATACTATAGGTGCTATTTCTGGCATAACAGCCCATCGATAAACTTTTCCCTCGTACCCGCATTTATATCTACGATTTTCATCAATATCATAAAGACGAGCCGCATGATAAAAGCTGATTTCACCTTCTTCAATCTGATAATACAATTCTTGAGCTAGTTTTTCGCCATTAACAACAAATTGGTATAAAACAACTTGTTCAAATTGTGAGCGGTTTTGAATAAAAAATTGTTCTACTTCCTTACCAAATAGCGTTAAAGCTAGCTTTTGTTTGAGCAAAAAATTGCGAATCCCCACTTCCCAATCTAGGGGAGTCAGCATTTGCTTTTCTAGCCATCTAACTGTATCGCTAGCTTTTTCTAAACGCTTTTCTCTACGCTGACGGTTCGCTTCAATCTCAATTTCTTCTGTAGATACATTTATACCTTTTTGAAATGCAGCTTTTTCAATAATTCTTTGATATAGAACCGCTTTACATATTTCTTTTAATTTTATTTCCGCTTTAAGGAAATTAATAATTTCTTCAGGCTGCATAACTATTTTTAATTGGTTATTCATAGGTAAATTTTATAAAAATAATTTGTCAGGTTCTAAAAGTATAAAAATATTCTTCTTAGACTATTGTGCAGACTGTATTTTTGTATCTATATCTAAGTAGAATTGCTCTGGCACTTTAAGAATTTTAAGAATACTCATATAAATATGAGTTAAAGTCAATTTTATAATCATAGTACTTACGCAAAGCCCACCAATAATAGGGGGAGTTGAAAGAATCTCAGAGTAAGGAATGTCTACTTTTTGATTGTGGTTGCGTAAGTTATAAATTAATAATAAGTAGACAACCATTAAATGGTTATGCATCTTGTATTAAAAGCTTCACTTTTACAAAAATCTCCTATAATATTTAATTTATTGCTCTTAAAATTGCCTTCTTTCAAGAAGGTACCTTAAAATCAAAAAATATCAATTGTAGAAAATACTGAAAAAATGAACATAATAGATTAAATAAATTTAAATTAATTATATATTTAGATAAGAAACAAATAAGACTTAAGCAAAAATAACCAAATATGGTCATTACGCTAGCGCAGCGTGTATGTTAGGATATGCTTCGTCAATACCGAAATACTGAAATTATCTACCTTCAGGAAACGTTTTGCGTAAATGCGGACAAAAAAATTGGAAGCTATTTATTTTTTTAGCTTCCAGTAAGTGAAAGTATAAATTATTATTAGATTTAAGGACAGATAATCCGCTAAAAGAATTGGAATTGGTATATTCGCTTTTAAGTGCGGTTTATCATTAATATTAGCAATATTTTCTTTAATCGTTACTTATCCGTTTTTCACTAAATTAATAATTTTGAATTTTATTAACTTTAGTTTAAGAAATTATTACAGTAGCTTTTATGTTTTTAGGGAGAGGTAAAAGCTTAAATAAACTAGATTGGAGGAAATCGCCGTTCTAATTTATCCGTCTGAGTTTTCTTGAAAAAAGAACCACCATTAGTAACGATAAAATATAGATATTAGCCAATAAGTTATATGCCCCATTTTAAATTGCCTGCCCAATCAATTCAATTACTGTAATTTTAATAATTAATCATAGTATTTTACCTCGTAAATAAACTTCTTACTCAATCACCTTTGTTGTTGCTATTTATAATTTAATGTATAAAAGATAATTCTATTTGCCATTTTGGCATATTTATTTCAAAGTAATGATAAATTAATGTATATTTTTTTATTTCAATAAGATTTTCAAATAAAATTTGAAATATGATACATAGTAATAAATTAAACAATCACGACTATTTAATGCCGAATAATGAGCATGGAGGAACTATAATTTACTGACTTGTTACCTTCATTGCGCGATCCCGGTAAAACTAATATTTAACCATATTAATTTTCAGGGGTTCCTAACCCTTGTAAAAAAAACCTTACTAGAGCGCAGAGAGTGGAGAAGAAGAGAATAAAGAGGATTATTCGATTTCAAATAAAATCGATGTTCACTCCTCAGAATTAATGTGCTGGAGTACTAAAACCAGGTTTTCTACAATTGATGTGCTGTTCCAAGTTTTAGGCAAATTACAATCAAAATTTTACTCTATCAATCTCTTGATATTTATTGTTTGATTTCTGAAATATAAATGCTATAATATAGAACCTACAAAAAATATTAATTCAAGCTACAAGAATTTTTAGGAGCAAAACAAATCGCTTTTGTAGGCATTCCATAGATAATAGTAAAACCTGTCATGGTAGATGCAAAAAAAAATAATGACAGGCGTATATAACGCTTGGGAATAACGATAGCATTTTCCCGAAATTGAACGAATATTAATTGAAGTCGCGAAAGTTAAGCGGAAAATCTCGATTTTCTTCTGGCTTAAAATCGGACTTGATAGATTGATACTCGCGAATTTGGGTTTCTAACCATTTGTCAACATTTGCACCGCCACGAATTTCTGTCTTCTGCTTGCCAACAACTTCAAGATAAGCCAAGTCTTTGATTTTATTCAAACAGCTTGGTGAGGCTTTGCTATCTTTTCTTCGGTTAGAGTTGTGTTTGGCTATTTTTAGATTTTCATTCTGCTGTGGTTTCGATTTCTTTGGAGAGTGTTCTTTTATCAATCTGTTGTAAGTGCGATAGGGAATATAGTGTAGAGGATTGTAGCCAGCAAAACGCAGCATTAAAACACAAGCCCAAGAATACTTGCCTGCTAAAATTGCTTCAACTACTTGATCGAATTGATCGGAATGTATTGTCTTGTCTAAACTGCTACTAATGCCTATTGGATCTTGATTCATGGTGTTGGTTATCTAGAATAATTTAGATTAGCCTTGTTACGTTTATTCGTCTGAGATAATCGGAAACTGTTTTGAGTTATTAAAGGAGCATCCTAACCGCATGGTGGTGACTTATATTGAATGCATCAACTGTGCTATTTACTTTGAATAAGACAGTTTGCTTGTTATTAGCCATGTAATTAATTACTTTTTGCCCTCCCATAGCAATTCCATTTGATAACTCGGTGCGAATTCTTCTACAGTTTTCGTCTCTTTGTTGGTATAAACGACTTTCTCACACATGAACTCACAATCTCTATTACTTAGAAATGCAAGTAAGGTTTGAATATTATCTTCTTGCTTGAAAATAGTTAAAAGCCGGTATGTCAATTTCATCGGTAGCACAGCCTTTTCACTGTAAAAAACTTTTTTATGTTCGGCTGGTGTTACAACTAGATCGAGTACTTCAGGCTTTATACGATTGCAGAGTGATGCAAAGTACAAATGTACTTTTTTCAACAACTGTGTAATATGTTCTATCTTTCTTATTCTTCCTCCCATCGCAAAAATCATCACAAAAGTGATGTTAACCGATAAAACAAAAAAATATTGTACCTCCCGAAGCTTATTTAATAACTCCCCCAACAACAAATTATTAACTTCTATATTTCGGGGAGCCGTCTTCAACTTAAATAAGCTATGGCGATCGTTTATATTTTGCGCGTTTAGAAAAGCGAAAATGCGTGATGCAATCACCCCACAGTTTAATAAGTTCTGGGAAGATAAACTAACATTTTTACCCAAACTATACTGATTCATCCCTAAAATGCCTTCTGGGCATATATTTTCGACTGCATTTAACCTGACGATCCTTTTCATTAATTGAACCTTTGACCAAAAATCCGACTTTCCTTTTCGAGGAAAGGATAATTGCCACTGCTAACATAAATAAATTTCAGTAACAGTAAGTTAGTAAAATGACTACCAGGCTTCAAAAATTTACTTAAATAAATACAAGATGACTGGTAATAAAAATCTATGTTTAGCGTTTGGTAGAAGCAAGAAGAGCCTTTTTATAATTTCCTAAACCCCTAATTTAATTACTTGACCCTGATAATTATTTGTATAAATAAAAACTGTTTGTTCTTAGGAGTATTTATGTGAAATTTCTTATTTTTAGTATAGCAAACAAAATTTCTTCATCTTTAATCGTTGATAACAACATTAGTACTTATACTATTTTTTGTTCTAAATGTCATCTGTCTAATATTGTAGTTTGGTAAGTTAAATCTACTTAATATAATTATACGAATACTTAAGTATTGTGCAACTTTAATTTTTGTCCTTTATTGCTTATTTCATGAGGGGTTAGACCCCCTATTTGTCAATAGTTTGATGACTGTAATTGCAATAACCTTTCAAAATGCTTTGCTTTCATATTTATATATCATATATCTAAAATAAGAGAATACACATAACATTGTAGGCGCTATAAATTATTCAGTTAAGTAAATATTTTTAAAGCTACACCTAAGTTATTGTATTAATAAGAATTAGGCTAAACCCTTTAAATATAAAGATTTTACATTAATGAATACTTACTAAAGTTTTTTAAATTTATGATGAAGGTGATTTTTTCTGATGTCTAAATAACCAAGAAATAGTTGCAATATATACAGTTATTTGGTATTTTAAATAAGCTCAAATGATAATTTTTTATATACCAACATAAAAAAAATAATATAAAAGTATAAATATCATGTAAATGAATTTGTAAAATTAAGCTATATTCACGTATTTATAGACAACAAATATTTTTGCCGACTAATTTATCGGCATTCCATTTTGCAAATATTTTGCATTTATTATTAAACCTAATAGTTTCTACTGGTGAGATTAGAAATCCAATTTATGCTGTATTAAGCTTGGATAAATTTGACTTTTTGTCATTAATTCTTTATGAGTTCCTTGGTCTGCTAGGATACCTCGGTCGAGAACTAAAATATTATCCGCATTTTTGATGCTATTAAGACTAGGAGTAACAATAAAAGTAGTACGAATTTGTGCTGTATCAATAAAAGCACGATCGAAGCAAGCTAATTTTCGTTGAAACTGGTGCTTAAAGAGCGAATCGGCACAACTATTAGCTTCATCAACGATCAAAATACGAGGATTTTTGACTAAAGCCCTAGCAATAGCTAATTTTTGCTGCTGTTTGGCATCTAGCTTTATTCCTCCTCCAACGATAGTGCCGTAACCTAAAGGCAGTGCCTCGATAAAAGTGTGCGCTCCGGCGAGCTTGGCAGCAGCTTGAGCTTGAGAGAGACTAAATTCTCGATTGTACAAAGTGATATTTTCAAAGATTGTTCCTGAAAACAGGACAAATTCTTGCGATATTACACCGAATTGTTTTCTTAAAGAACAAGGAGATACTTGGCTAATATCATGTCCATCAATCAGAATGCGTCCGCTATCGACATGGTACAAGCCAGTAAGCAACTTTATTAAAGCTCTTTTGGAATCATTGTTTCCCACAATGGCGATGGTTTGTTTTGGTTTAACGCGAAAAGAAATATTGTGCAAAATATCTCTCTGTTGCGAACTCTCCTCAGTTATCCTGCCTAATTCGCTAAAACTGACATTTTCAAAATGCACCTCACCGCGAATAGGAGGTAATACCGTTAAACTTTGTATTTTTTCTTTGCTGTGGGCAGCTAAAACATCATCTAGTTTTTCCACAGAAGTTAGTATGTCTGGAAATTCATCCCATAGCTTTACCAATGCCAACATCGGGTTTATCGTATTGCCCACAAGCATATTGAAAGCAATAAATTCGCCTATAGAGATTTGAGCCTCGATCGTCATCTGGGTGCCATACCATAACACTGCCGTACTGCCGAGGTGATTAATCAAACTATTTACAAACTGGAAACTATTTGTTAACTTTTGGCCTGAATATCGCGTCTCGATTGTTTTGGTAAAATGTTGTTTCCATCGCGATCGCAAAGAATTTTCGGCTTTCTCAGTCTTGATTGTGTTAATGCCGGTGAGAATTTCTACTGTTACTCCATTCTGTGCTTTAAAATCGAAAGCATATTGCCGACCAATTTTTCGCACAAATAGACTCATTACACAACTCAAACACATCATCGGTAGGATAAAACCCAGCACCACCAAAGTAAGTTGCCAACTGTAATAAGCCATTAACCCGAAATATACAAGCGTCATCGATCCATCCAAAATGGTAGTTATAGCTTGACGAGTAAAAAAGCGGTGAATTTTAGAGTTTTCTTGAATTTGCCCGAGAATATCTCCCACCGTGCGGGATTCAAAGAAAGACAATGGTAATTCCAAGGTACGACTTATGAAATCGCTAATTAAGTTTGTATCTAAGCGGTTGGATAAGTAGTCTAGAAGATATTGACGCAATGCACTTAAAACAATACGCCCAAACCCAAATACAAGAAAACCGAAGCCAAAAATATTTATCGAATCCAAATTTTTAGCCGTGGTAACTGCATCAATTACGGTTTGGGCTAATATTGGTGGAACTACACCTAAAATGGCTATCAGTATCGAAACAACAATTATTTTCGCTAGTAAAAGTTGATTATTTGCAAAAAACTGATAAAATCTTTCAAAAGAAACATATTCATCTTTCTTACTATACAAATTCTCAGTTGGAGATAAAAGTAAAGCATATCCTGTAAAATTTGCTTTAAATTCCTCACGAGAAACCCATCTTTTACTTATAGCTGGATCTGAAATAAATACAGATTTGTCTTTGAACCGCCATACAACTATGTAGTGATTACCCTGATAATGAGCTATCCAAGGTAATGTTTGCGACTCTAATTCATTCAACGAAGCTCTTACTCCTAAAGCTTGATATCCCAAGCTTTCAGCCGCATTTCTCAAATCGTTAAACTCCGCACCCATAGAATTTATGTGTGCAATAGAACGCAGACTATTTAAATTAAACCGTTTACCCCAGTATTGACAGATAGCTGCCAGACTTGCCGCGCCGCAATCTGAGGAACTTTGCTGTTGCACAAAAGGGTAAATTCCAAGCCAGCGTTGCAGGGGATGTCTAGGATCGAATTGTAGCTGCTGAGTAATTAATTCTTCATCGGGGGCAACAGATTCAAAATTCGACTCAACCTTGTAATCTTCTTTCACATCATTATCATTCGATAGCGCCAAGCGAGAATCAACTTCAACAGTTTTTAACTCCGGTACAATCTTTGCAACCGAATCAAAGTGTTGTTTCGGTAGATAAAATAGCGATAAATCGGTTAAAGAAATAAAATCTGTTGGAATTTGATCGGGATATCCCCAACTTTCCCCCACTGTAGGTGGTCGATTTTTTCCAGAAATACTGCTGATTTCGCCACAGACAAGCCAAAAACGCCCTTCTGCAATCGCCGCTGTACTCAATGGAGTTTCCGCATCAATCTCAACCTTGAGAAAATAAGCAAGTAGTTTTTCTAGAGTCGGAGTATTTTGCGATGTATAGAGCTTAGCCCGACGCAATTCACTCAGCGTCTTGAAAAAGATTAACTTTTGACGCTTTTGACTAATTTGTGAAAAATAATCGAACAAAGCAGGGTAGCGCTGCAACCAAATATCAAGATGCTCTAAAGAAATTTGCAAGAGCATTCCACTACTAGATGCCACTGCTCGATATTCTTGAAATCCATCATAAAATGCCTCATCCCCTCCAAAAAATTGATTGGGATTGAGCAATTGAATCGAAACTTCCTTTGAAGAAGATTTATCAAACCCTAGCAATCGAACTTTACCTTGACAAATCAAGTAAACAACATCACCGCTCACAGATGAGTGTTTGGCGCAATTGTACCGAGTTAGTTCATCACCTAATTCAAACTTACGATTTATCCAAGCTTCTTTAAACTCAGATGGGAGATTAGCATCTCCAATAGCCTGCTTCCAAAGCTGGTAAATAGCTTCGGAAGCAGTTAATAAGGGAGTATTTGTTGTATCATTATCCGCTTTCTGAACTCCCAAACCTGGGTACGAGTCCATCGTTTAATCTCTATTTAAAGTAACTTTATTGACTTTAGTTAAAACTTGCAGCGGTAGTTTAAAAGAAGCTCTAAATACTTTCAATATAGGGTTTTATCCTAATTGTTAATAGCTTATTCCCTTTATGCACCCGTATCGATAATTACTAGTTATTCTTTCATTTTTATTTTAAAAATAATCAGTGGGTTTTCGTACAATGAAAGTTTAAAATAAAACATTTAGCTAGCTAAACCCATTTTTTGACTTTACTACAGCATTAATCACTATTAAATGCATTGTTATTAAATTTAGACCCCTATCGTCAATAAACATCTTATACTTTATCGAAGTTTTAATTTTACCTCAACTGGTGTTCATTTTTTTAAGTAAAATAAATATGTATGTTTGGGTACAAACTTTAACAACTAAATAATTTATAATTAGATACTTTTAGGTTAAAAATTCAATCTATAAACACGTTAATTTCTATTATTTACTAAACAAATCTTCATAAAAATCGGATTTATTCGCATAAACCTTGTTCATCACGAACATATATTACGACTTATTAGCTGTGATTATAATTAGAGCTAATATCATTTGTATTTTAAAAATCAAGATTTAATTTTTTGAGGTAAGGAGTAGGAAGCAGTTAGGAGTTAGGAGTTAGGAATTAGGAATTAGGAGTTAGGAATTAGGAGTTAGGAATTAGGAGTTAGGAGTTAGGAGTTGGGAGTTGGGAGTTAGGAGTTAGTTATTCTTCTGCTTGTCCCCTTGTCCCCCATCTCCCTATCTGTGTTACGGCTACTTAATCATTAAATAAATCGCCCAAATAGCCATTGCTCTGAGATAAACACAGGCACGGAAGGTACCAGTTGCGGTAATGGCTTCGGGGGTACGAAACTGTAAGCCGTTGTCATAAATTTGATTTACGACAGCTTCTGTTAACTTAAATGCTTCCGATTTTTTGCCCATTTGTACTAGAAAAGCGGCTATTCCAAAGTTAATTCCTGTCCATACTTCTAAAGGATGAGTCGCCGTAGGGTTTTCGGGAGAGCCATCAGGGCGCAAACCGTTAGCGGCACCGAGTTTACCGTCGTTGAATTTAAGAAAACAAGCATCATAGACGGTATCTAAAGCTGAAATAGCGCATTCGGAAGGTACAATATCTGGTAGCCCTAATAAACGAGCGTAAAATTGGCCGCATAGTTGATCTGCCATAACCACATCAGAACCGCTTTCACTATCAAGACGATAAAATTTACCGTTCCATAGCTTTTCTTGATAAACGGGACGAGATTTTTCTAACCAAGTTTGGTAAATGGATTTTTGTGTCGCTAAATTCTCAATTTGTACTTCCTTAGTTAACAAAACTTCGCTAATGGCGATCGCCGCTTCTAAGGCAGCCAACCATAACCCGCCACAATAAGCACTAACGCCAAGCAATCGCCAATCATCAAAGGTTTGATCCGGGGCACCAGAATTTTCAGGAATACCATCCTCATCTTTATCAAAAGCTTTAAGATAATTTAAAGTTTCAACAATCGCATTCCAACAATCTACGAGAAAATCAACGTCATTACTACCTGTAAAAACAAAATCTCGATACACCTGCAACACAAAATCACAACCCAAATCTTTCCACTGGTTGCAATCTTGATAGCTGGTGTAATTTGTCTTTTCCCAAACGTGTTCGTTGGGTGCGCCTAGATCGTGAGGTGTTGCACCCTTAACTTTGCGGACTGCTTCTTGACTTTCCGCGCCTATAGTATAGTAGTAGCCAATAACACGAGTATTTTCATCGCTATCGGGGATTGCTCGGGCAAAAGCGCGAATTACAGCTTTTTCTAATTCTGGAAACAACATTAACAAGCCGAAAGAGCCGTAAAGCCGCACGTCTAAACTTTCATACCAGCGATAATCCAAGCATTCAAGTACGGCAAATTGACCTACGGGATCGCGTTTTGATGCCGCACTCCATAAAGTACCGCCAGCAGTCAGATCGTAAAGTTCGTTAAACAAAGCCATTTTGAACCAGTCGGGTAAATCCGAACGTTCGATAATTGGTTGTTGCCAAGCTTGAATTTGAGAAAGCCAATTTTGATATTTTTGCAGAGCAGTGGTAGCAATATTCCACGCATTCTTACCATTACCGCCAAAAAAGTCAGTATATCTGCGCTTATATGTAATTCCGGATACAAATTCTGTAATAGGGAAATCCCAAGCTACAGCAAAAGGTATTTCTAAAGTTTCTCCCGGTTGCAGAGTAAAACGCACGGCGATCGCTGTCCCTATTTGTTCGTTTTGAACTGCCGGAGTTTCATCAACAATATTAGCCAAGGAACCATTTTCAGCGAAGCTTAGCCAAACATCTTCACCAGTAGAAGTTGGATTCCATCGACTGTGGTGAAAAATTTCTAATTTGGAATTTTTAGCAGTAGCAATACACCAAGTACCTTCTCCCTCTACTGGAGAGGCGGTACCTACTTTATCTAATACACAACCAACATATTCAGAATTTTCAATTAAGCGATTAAAATTATTTTCACTTTCACCTAAATTAGGTTGGTAATCATAAACTGGGCTACCATCATCTCGCATTTCCACTTCCGGAGATTTCACGGTATTGGTAAACCACCCCACCATATTCTGCCAAGTCAGCATAATACTAATAGTAATCGGCTCCGAAGTTGGATTACTAGCATTCCAAACGAACATCGCCACCGGGTAACTGGATTCTTGATAGTTATCAGCCCAAATCGGAGAGAATTGCTGGCAACTTAACTGTGCTTGAAAGACTTCATATACAAACCAACTGCGCGGATATAATGCATGATAGGTTCCGGTAGAATTAGCTTGGGACTTGGATTGAGGATAAAAATTCCACGCTGACAAAGTACCATCATTACTGGGTTCAGTAGACAATGCATAAGCAATATTTTTATCGAGGCTACTTTCAAACACGCTAAACTGACAAGCAGGGATATCTTGAAATGTATGTTCCCCACCATCGATATGCCACAGGTTAAAATCCCCTCGTGGAGAACGCCCGATACAGCCAGCACCAAAGCCACCCAGAGGCATTCCCTGCCAAGGGCCATCATCAATATTACTAGCTTTACGCACAGTTAATGGTTTATCCCAATCTAAACCAATAGCACGATTCCAAGCGCAAGCAGGAATTGCCTCGTAAGACGGATTTTTCATGTGTAATTTTTGCAGCATTCAGTTACGACAATGAAGTATGACTTGATGTGCAATTTTTCTCAAGCCCCGATTCATACCATCGGAGTTTGTTGGGGATGGGGAGATGGGGAGAGGGCGAGAGGGGGAGAGGGGGAGACAAGGGGAAACATTTATATTCCTAACTCCTAACTCCTAACTCCTAACTCCTAACTCCTAACTCCGCGCCTCGCAATCCAAAATCTTAAAAAGTGCGTTCCAACC
>CAYMZW010000016.1:0-34418 GCA_964395005.1 uncultured Rivularia sp. | reverse complement strand
TAGGCAACGGATGGAGTTAGGCAACGGATGGAGTTAGGCAACGGATGGAGTTGGGAGTTAGGAGTTAGGAGTTAGGAGTTGGGAGTTAAGAGTTAGACAACGGGTGGAGTTAGGAGTTAGGAGTTAGGCTTTGACATGGTTGCCGCAAACCTATAATCTAAAATCATAACTATTAACTGATAATTGATAACTGTTAACTGTTCACTGTTCACTGCTCACTGATGAAACATACGCTTTCAGTTCTTGTAGAAGACGAAGCGGGAGTTCTCTCGCGAATTTCTAGTTTATTTGCACGTCGTGGCTTTAATATCGAAAGTCTAGCGGTTGGGCCAGCCGAACAACCCGGAATTTCCCGAATTACAATGGTTGTACCTGGTGATGACCGTATTATTGAACAGCTTACGAAGCAATTATATAAGTTAATCAACGTTCTTAAGGTTCAGGATATAACTGAAATCCCTTGTGTAGAACGAGAATTAATGTTAATCAAGGTCAATGCGACCAGCACTAATCGTTCGGAGATTGTGGAGTTAGCTCAAATTTTCCGAGCGCGAGTGGTGGATGTCGCAGAAGATTCCTTAACTGTGGAAGTTGTTGGAGATCCAGGAAAAATAGTCGCGATCGTTCAGGTGTTGCAAAAGTTTGGTTTGCGAGAAATCGCCCGTACCGGCAGAATTTCACTAACTCGCGAGTCTGGTGTGAATACCGAATGGCTTAAGTCTTTGCAAGCGAAAGTTTAGTTGGGGTAGGTAAATAAATCAATGGGATTTAATTATCCCCTGCCCTATTTTCCCATACCTGGATATCTATATAATTCATCAAAAAACATCTATTATTTTGCTAAAGCATCAAATTAATGCCAAATTGGCATGACTCAGTTCCAAAAAACTGCTAAATATTATATTGAGATAGAAAAACAGATAAATCCGTTACAGCAAGAATTATTTCTTTGTAATTTATTGCTTAACCTTTACATTGTTTGTGAGGAATGTATGGCAAAATTTGTATTATTTATGACTGCTTGATAATAGGTAGCGATAGAATTGCTAATTTTTATAGAAAAGTTTTTTGGTGCAGAGTCACAATGTAAAGAGAGTTATCAAGCGAAGCAATAAATGGGTTTGATAGTTGTTAGATGTTGCTTTGAGAAGATGTAATAGTAGAATAAGTTCGGCAATTCCTAACTTTGATACTATAAAACGGGGTTGGATAACAATTACTCCGAACATTTATTTAAGATAATTATTGGTTTAGGGACACTTTTGATCTTGGTGTATAAAAGTGCTTAGTTAGTCGCTGACAATGTTTATTATCTAAGGAGAGAAAATAAATTGACCTAGAAGAAGTAATGGCTTTAATAATTAGCTAACCCGATATGAAGGCAAAGCAAATGTGCTTTTTGGGTAAATTCAAAGGTTGATTGTTTGTATTTTCTAATTTGATGTAGCTTTATCTAGGTACTGATAAAGATGTTTGACGTTGCGTGCGAATAATTTTTGATCGCATTACCCATAAATGCTTTGATAATTGTAGTAAACGGGTATGTTTGTGGCAAATTTCCCAGGAGGTATTTACAACTATGAATAGTTTATTCATGTTTTCTCATTGGCTGCTTGATAAATCCACAAAGGTTTTATTAAGAAATTTATTAAAGCTGAGAAACCGTCATTTACTAATATTCGATATTATTGTTTTCGCAATTACGCCGCTTTTAGCTCTGATACTGCGATTAGACGGTAATTTAGCTCTTCAAGCATACATACCCGATTTAGTAACAGCAACATTGCTTTTCTTGATCGTTAAAATAGGTGTATTTTATAGTTTCGGTTTTTATCGTCGTTATTGGCGATATGCGGGTGTAGAAGAATTGACTTATGTGGCCATGTTGATAGTGGCTGCGGTGGTAATGCAAACCCTGTTATTTGATGTTGTGGATTTCACCCTACCTTGGGCTGTAGATAGATTGCCTGAGTCATTACCATATATTGATGGATTGCTTTCATGTATTTTTATTGGTGGGTTACGTTTTAGCGTTCGGGTTGTTGAGAGAAGTAAACATTCCCGTATCGCTTTTAGCCCTTTTATTCACCATCAAAAGGAACGAGTACTTATAGTTGGTGCGGGAAGTGCTGGCGTAAGTCTCGTTGAAGAAATGCAGAAAAACTATCATTTGGGTTTTCGTGCTGTTGGATTTATAGACGACGATCGAACCAAATTAAACGCACGCATTCGAGGAATTCAGGTAGTTGGCGATCGCTATTCAATTCCTCATCTTTTAGAACCTTTAAATGTCGCTAAGGTAATTATCGCCATGCCCTCGGCAGCAGGGGAAGTGATTCGGGAAATAGTCGATATTTGTAAATCTACCGGAATCCAAACCTGTACTTTACCGGGAATAAACGAAATTCTCAATAACAAAGTCAGCTTAAACAGCATCCGAGATGTGAGAATTGAGGATTTACTCAGACGTGAACCCGTACAGACAGAGATTGAAAAAGTCGCTGAATTTATCAATGGAAAGAGAGTTATTATTACTGGTGCGGGTGGTTCGATAGGTAGCGAACTTTGCCGTCAAATTTGCTCTTGTCATCCTAAAGAAATAATGTTGATAGGGCATGGTGAAAATTCTGTATTTAACATTGAACAAGAATTAAATCACTTAGTACAAGTCTTAAAAGAGGAGATTATCAATACCGGACATACAACTCGAATTCATGGATTTATTGCCGATATCCGGTTTAAGGATAGACTCAGACATGCTTTCGATAAATTCCAGCCCGATGTTGTTTTCCATGCAGCGGCACACAAACATGTGCCTTTAATGGAAATGAATTCCCCAGAAGCAATTACCAACAATGTAATAGGCACTAAAAACTTAGTTGAAGAAGCATTGCGATGCAACGTCAAACACTTCGTGATGATTTCCACAGATAAAGCGGTTAATCCTACCAATATCATGGGTGCCAGTAAGAGAGTTGCAGAAATGGTGGTACTGCAAGCAGCGAAAGAAAACCGTAAATCTTATTTAGTAGTACGTTTTGGTAATGTTTTAGGTAGTCGCGGTAGCGTTGTTCCCACCTTTAAAAAGCAAATTGCCGCAGGTGGTCCGATAACCGTAACTCATCCAGATATCTGTCGTTACTTTATGACTATTCCCGAAGCGGTACAGCTAGTTTTACAGGCAGCAGTTTTAGGTCGAGGTGGTGAAGTACTGATGCTCAACATGGGCGAACCTGTAAAAATTGTTGACTTAGCCTCGGAATTGATTAGACTCTCTGGTTATAGGGTGAATAAAGACATAGACATAGTTTTTACAGGTTTGCGACCGGGAGAGAAATTGTTTGAAGAGTTGTTTATAGAAGGAGAAGAGTACGACCCGACGGAACATGAAAAGCTATTTATGGTGAAGAATTCGAGCCGGATTATACCTTCGAGTTTAAATGCCTCAGTAGAAGCACTTTGTCAGGCTGCGGGTAAAAATGATACTAATTCAATCAAGTTTTTGTTGGAGCAATTGGTGCCCGGTTATAAGCCGAAGTATTTAGATGATTGGGGGCAAATCAAGGGTTCGAGAGATAGGGATGTTAAGACTAATTCAAATAGTAAGATGTTGAAAAAAATCGAAGCTGAAGGAGCTTAAGTAAGTGAAAATATCATAAAACCTTCGACCGCTTAAAAATTTCATAAAAACAATACTTTGCAAAGTAATAAGGGTGTAATTTGCATATGAAAACTACAATTACTTCAGAGAAGCAATACTCATTAAAACTATCTTCGAGAACTTTAAAAAACTTATGCTGTCCTATTTGTAATAGTGAATTAGAAATACAAACAGAAGATTGCAAATGTAAAAATCCTAAATGCATGACTGTATTTCCTTGCGAAAGAGGAATCCCAATCTTAATTAATCAAGAATTTAGTGTATTCAGTATTGATGATTTTGTAAATGAACAGGATACATTCTGGGATTTATCGACTAAAAATAGCTTTACAAACTTTTTAAAAGGTTTGACTCCAAATATAGGATTGAACATTAAAGGAAAAGAGAATTATGAACAGTTAGCAAAAGTATTGTTACTGCAATCAAAAAATCCAAAGGTATTAGTTATAGGGGGAAGTATTTCAGGTGAGGGAACAGAAGCAATTTTACAAAATAAAAATATCGAATTTATTGAAACTGATGTTTCTTTTGGACCTCGCACTCAACTAATATGCGATGCTCATAGTCTTCCTTTTGAAGATAAATCACTTGATGGTGTAATAATCCAAGCAGTACTCGAACACGTAGTCGATCCAGTACAGTGTGTAAAAGAAATTTATCGGGTATTAAAGGATGATGGCATAGTTTATTCGGAAACACCATTCATACAACAAGTACATGGAAGATGTTATGACTTTACTAGATTTACTTATTTAGGACATCGCCGCCTTTTTAGAAGATTTGAAGAAATTGATAGTGGTGCTGTAGGGGGACCTGGAATGGCACTGGCTTGGTCTTATAAATATTTTCTTTTGAGTTTTACACAATCAAAACTGCTTAGAAGACTTATTATATTTTTTGTGGGATTTACAGCATTTCCACTAAAATATATAGATTACTTATTGATAGACAAAATAGGTACTCTTGATGCAGCTTCCGGTTACTATTTTATAGGTCAAAAAAGTAGTAAAATTCTTTCGGATAGAGAGTTGCTAAAATTGTATAAAGGCATTTGATAAAGATTACAGTTACTAGGGTGCTGTGACACCTTGAGACATTATCAACGTAGCAATAAAGCTTATAGTGTCACGCACCGCCAGAGTTTTATGAGACTTACGTAAGTACTGTAATACATAAAATCATCTAGATAGTTTGATCGGTAGATTATGTACTTAATGAAGCAAATAAAAATACCTTGAAAAAAATTTAATTTAAAAGCGCATAAAACTTACTTTTGAAGAAATAAAAATATACTTATCCTGTTATAAAACAATCATAATATGTTAAGTTAAAATTTCTAAGAACATTGGATATATTTAAGGATACTATTAGTATGAGAATAAACCTAAAAGATTACGTTAGTAGTTTATGTTTAATCGCGATTACTAGCATGACTTGTGGATGTAGTATCATGCCTTCTAATGCTTCTACAGAACAAACCTTTTATAGCGAAAGCTTTGAGAATTTTCCAAATCCAGAACGGGGATTTCATGTAACCGATGGTCCTGATAAAACTATTCCTATTGCTTGGAATAAAATGCAAAATGTAAGGGATCAAAACATGAGCATGATCCGTAGAATTTATCTAATTTCAGATTACTTAGATAGCCCATTATCTGAATCTTTTTTAAATCTAGTTTCAAAGGATCTTCAAAAAGCCAGAGAAGCGGGGATAAAACTGATTATTAGATTTACATACAACTGGGAACGAGGAGCGGCTGATGCTCCTAAAGATAGAATGCTTTCTCATATGGAACAATTACAACCAGTATTGAAAGAAAATTATGATGCCATTGCTTACGTACAAGCAGGGTTTATCGGTTCATGGGGAGAATGGAATCGTTCAACAAATGACTTGCTAAATACCCCAGATATGAGAGATATTCTATCTAAACTATTGTCTGTAGTTCCTTCCCAAAGAATGGTAACTTTGCGTTATCCTCATGATAAAAAAAGGATTTTTGCCAGTGAAAATCCCTTAACTTCTTCTCAAGCATTCAATGGCAGTGACCGAGCCAGAACAGGTTCGTTAAATGATTGTTTCTTAGCGAATAAAACCGATGCAGGGACTTACCTCGCCCAAACAGATATTGACCAGCAAAAAGATTTTCTTAACCAAGAAAATTTATATGTAGTGCAAGGAGGAGAAACCTGTAGTTCAGGTACTAATGCAAAACCATATATTAGTTGCGATAACGCTTTGAAAGAATTAGCAAGAATGCGTTGGAGTGCTTTAAACTCAGAATTTGAGCAAGGAGTATTAAGTACTTGGAAAGATCAAGGCTGTTTTGAAGAAATTCAACGTCGTTTAGGCTATAGATTCAAGCTTGTAAATTCAGAAGTTTCTAATGATATAAAACCGGGCGGCGAGTTTTTTGCCAAGCTAAATATAGAAAATGTTGGATGGGCTACCCCTTATAATCCCCGACTTTTAGAAATAGTTTTGCGGAATAAACAAACGAATCAAGAATATTATTTGGAGGTTAATCAAGATCCTCGGAGATGGCTACCAGGCAATACTACAACTGTAAATATTGAAGGTGGTTTACCAGAAGATATGCCAGTGGGTGAGTATGACATATTTCTTAATCTACCTGACCCCGCAGACAGACTCTACAACCGCCCAGAATATTCTATTAGGTTGGCAAATGTAGATACTTGGGAAAAATCCACCGGATATAATTCCTTATTACGCAGCATCGTTGTTGATGCAAATGGAGAAGGAGAAGATTATATGGGTCAAAATTACTTTAAGTCTCGTTAGATAGGCAAAATACAGATATAAAAATGAAAATTTTGCGATTGCATAACTTAGCTACATTCTGGAAAAAACTAACAAGCGGTTCTACAAATCGCAAAATATTTGGCGCAGCTATGATTGTCGGAATGGGAACGCTATCCGTCAAAATAGTTGCAATGTTTAAAGAACTGGTAGTTGCTTGGAAGTTTGGTACTGGAGATGCACTCGATGCATTTTTAATTGCCTTAGTCGTTCCTGCATTTATTACTAATGTAATAGCAGGTTCATTAAAAGCTGCATTGATTCCTACTTATATGCATCTGTTGCAAGAAAAAGGGAAAAAGGCGGCTCAAACACTTATTTCTGGAGTTACTTTTGCAAGCATCGCAATATTAACAATTGCAATCGCATTAACCTTAGTTTTTACACCGTTATATTTACCATTAATTGCTGCGGGATTTGACGGAAATAAGTTAGATTTGACTTATAAATTAACTTTTTTAATTTCACCCCTAATCCTGTTAAGCGGAATCCAAATAATTTGGGGTAGCCTGTTGAATGCAGCGGAAAATTTTGCATTAGCTGCGATTACCCCAATTCTAACACCCGTTATTACTATCATATTTCTTTTAACTGCTCCAACATGGGGTAGCTTTTCTTTAGCAGCAGGATTGATATTTGGAGGAATTGCAGAAGTAGCAGTTCTTGGAATTGCTTTAAAGCAACGAGGAATCTCCATATTTCCCAAATGGTATGGTTTAAATCCAGAATTTATTCAAGTTGCAAATCAATATTTACCCACGGTTGCAGCTTCTTTTTTAATGTGCAGTTCAGGGATAATAGATCAGTCAATGGCAGCAATGTTAGCTCCAGGTAGTGTTGCAGCACTTAGTTATGGTAATCGAGTTGTTTCAGTACCACTACTTTTGATAACTACAGCATTGAATGCTGCTATAGTTCCTTATTTTTCTAAAATGATTGCCACTAAAGATTGGACGGCTGTAAAACATACACTTAAGCATTATCTAAGATTAATATTCTTAATAACCGTACCTTTAACGGCATTTGTAATAGTTTTTTCCGAACCAATAGTTAGTATTTTATTTCAAAGAGGTTCTTTTACAGCTAGCGATACTCAGCTAGTAGCTAATATTCAGAATTATTATGCGTTACAGATACCATTTTATGTATCAGCTTTATTTGTAGTTGATGTGATTATATCGTTAAGAAAAAATTATATCTTAATGTGGGGTTCTGGATTAAATTTAATTGCCAATGTCGGGGGTAACTTTATTTTTATGCATTTTTTTGGAGTAAAAGGAATTGCTTTATCGACTAGCTGCGTTTATTTAATATCTTTTAGCTTTTTATTCTTTTTCGCGCTGAAATTTTTAAGAAATATCTAATTAAAAATAAACTGATTCATAATATATAAAAAATGAAAATCACATTTGTTATATCCTCTCTTTCATCAGGTGGCGCTGAAAGAGTTACGATTTTGCTAGCACAAGCATTTTTAGACAAAGGATACAAAGTAAGTATAATCACTCTATCTACTAAAGATAATGATTTTTACACATTACCAATAGGTGCTGATAGATTATCTTTAGGAATTTTAGGAAATTCATCAAATTTTTTAACTGCTGTAATTAACAATTTAAATCGTCTATCAAAATTAAGACAAGCAATTTTATCTACTAAGCCGGATGTAGTTATTTCATCTCTCACAGAAACAAATATATTAGCTATAGTTTCTCTACTAAAAACTAGAATACCTATAATTGCTACAGAACATTGCGACCCTAACCTAATGCCCAAAGGAAAGATATGGGAAAAATTACGGCGTTTTAGCTATCCCTATGCTAATAAAATTGTTAGTGTTAGTAACGGAGTAGATCGGGGCTTTGAATGGTTATCCGAAAATAAAAGAGCAGTAATTTATAATCCATTTTTAAAACTTGAAGATAATTACGAACAAACTGAATTAGCTATAGGTGCAGACTTAGAAAAACTATGGATTATGAGTATGGGGAGGTTTACTTATCAAAAAGGTTTTGATATTTTGTTATCTGCTTTTGCTAAAATCGCTAATCGCTACCCAAATTGGCAATTAATAATTTTAGGAAAAGGTGAAAAACTTGTAGAAATTAAAAAACTTGCAGAAAATCTAGGCTTGAGCGATCGAGTAATTTTACCAGGAGTAATAAAAAATCCATTCCCGATTTTACAAAAAGCAAAAATATTTGTTATGGCTTCTCGTTTTGAGGGTTTTCCCATGTCTCATGGTGAAGCAATGGCTTGTGGATTACCTGTTATCGCTACAGACTGTCCTAGCGGTCCCAGAGAAATTGTTCGTCATAATATAGATGGTCTTTTAGTGCCAAGTGAAGATATATCAAGTTTAGCTGAAGCTATGAATAGTCTTATGCATAACGAGGAAAAACGAACACGTTTAGCTAGCCGTGCAAAGGAAGTAACTGAAAGATTTAGCTTAGACAATGTTATGGATTGTTGGGAAAAATTATTTGAAGAAATTACAAATAAAACCAAATAAAAAAATATTAAGTAGCACTGGATAAAAGCAGCTATCAAACAAATATATCATAAAGTAAAAAGATAATAAATAAAAATTGATATGACAATAGTTGGTCAAAGAGTTAAAAGTAATTTCTTAACGTATTATCAATGCTTTTTAGCAGTAGCTGGTGTTTTAGTTTTTTTCACAGAAGCAGATAACTATTTTTTCGATATTGGTATTACCCCAGCCCCGAAAAACGTAGTATTACTGTTTTGTTTAGCTTCCACACCATTGTTAATTTCATTAAGATCGAGAAACTTTCAATATGTACCAATGAGTGTGATTATATGGTGCAGCTTATATTTAGGAATATCCGCAGCTTCTTTTCTTCATAGCGTACCTACAGGGGGTGTTATTCAAGAGTTTGAAACACGGGTATTAACAGTTATATTTCTTTTGTTAATGACGCTAATATTCTCGGGGGAACCTATTGTACGAAAATATGCTAGGTGGACTCTGTTTATTGCGATTTTTATCACGATATTTAACAACTTTAGTGAATTATTAGACCCACTTGCATTCAGTGGATTAAATCAAACAGGAAGACCTGCTGGATTTTATAAAGACCCAAATAAATCGGCAGCGGCATTAATAATGGGTCTAATATTTACGATTGGATTAGTTCCTAAAAAAATTAGATTCCCTTATTTTTTATTAATCTTTGTAGGTGCTTTCATAACTTTTTCGAGAGGTGCATTCTTATGTTTGTTAATGTTACTCATTTTTCTGATTGTAAAACGTTCAATATCTTTTTTACAAGTTTTGCCTATATTAAGTTTATTAATCATATTTTTTGCAGTGGGTGATATTGGAAATTATTTAATATATCAAGCACAAGACTTAGGAATTGTAAGTTCTAGTATTGCAAAAAGAATAGAAGCAATAACCAACATTACCGATCCTGATGCACGTGAAACAGATGGTGGTTCGCGTACTAATATTGCAACTATTGCTTGGAGAACTTTTTTGAAAAAGCCATTTATTGGTTATGGGATTGGTTACATTAAGGAATGGAACGAAATACTTCCGCACAATATGTATCTAACTTTTATGATTGAACATGGCTTTATAGGAGTTTTAATTGTACCTTCACTTGTTTTTGCTGCAAATAGAAATGCTTATAGAGAAGCCAGACGGCTTGGTTTTCTTTTCGGCTGTTTTATTTTAATTTGGTCTATATTTAGCAATACAGTTTTAAAAGATCGTGAAATATTGATGATGTTTGCTTTATTAGCTGTAACTTCAAAATACAGTAGGCTAAAACAATCGAATATGCGGAGATTATAAACAATGAAAATAGTTTTTATCACTACTGATTTAGATACAGGTGGTGCTGAAATTATGCTTTATCATCTACTATCGAAAATAAATCGCCAACAGTTTAGTCCCTCTGTGGTTTCATTGATGGATAACGGTGTATGGCGTAATCGTATCGAAGGTTTAGGAATTCCTGTACATTCTATTGGAATGGAGCAAGGCAAACCAACACTTGCTTCACTTTGGCAGTTAATTCAGACTGTGAACCGACTTAAACCCGATCTAATTCAAGGTTGGATGTATCATGGAAATATTGCATCTGCTTTGGCAAAACTATCTCTCTTTTTTCAAGTTCCAATGCTATGGAGTATTCATCACTCTATTAATTCATTAAGTTCGGAAAAAAGATTAACTGCATCAATTATTAAATTAGGTGCGTATCTTTCTAGGTTTAGTGCAAGTAATATATTTGTTTCTCAAACAAGTCGTCAGCAACATGAAAAGTTGGGTTATCGTAGCAAGCATAATTGTGTGATTCCTAATGGTTTCGATACTTCTATTTTTTTACCCTCATCAAAAGCTAAATCGGAAATTAAATTTGAACTATCTTTACCTGAAGATAGTATTTTAATTGGTAAAATGGGACGATATCATCCAATGAAGGATCATAGTAATTTTTTGAAAGCTGCGGCTTTGATATCGCATAAATATTCTAACGTATACTTTATTCTCGCCGGAACAGGAGTAGATAAAGATAATAGAAACCTAGCTGAGTTGATTAAAGAATTGAACTTGGTTGAGCAAACAAAATTATTAGGAGAGCGACATGATATGCCTAGATTAATTGCGGCATTAGATATTGCTACTGTTGCATCCGCTTATGGTGAAGCATTTCCTTTAATTGTTGGCGAGGCTATGTCTTGCGGCGTACCATGTGCTGTTACAAATATTGGTGATTCAGCTTTAATTGTAGAAAACACCGGACGAGTTGTTGCACCAAAAAATCCAGAAGCAATGGCTCAAGCTTGGCAAGAGTTGATTGAAATAGGAACAGAGAATAGAGAAGCATTAGGCAAAGCAGCACGAGTGAGAATTCAGAAATTATTCTCTTTAGATTCTGTAGTATCTGAGTACGAAAAATTGTACGTTAGTGCAGCTTGTTGTAAGTCAAACTAGATTGGATAATGCGAAACTTTGAAAAGGTTGTAGTGTGTTAACGGAGTGTGTCCGTAAGGATATGCATCTTGCTCGCTAATCTATACAAATTAAATTCGTAGCAGCTTAGTTATAAAAAAATAAAAAATTAGAGTTAAGAATTATGTGTGGCATTGCAGGCTTTTGGGATACATCCAGAGAAATTAGTAATGATAGGCTGCCAATAATTGTGGAGCAGATGTCAAATTCGCTGATTTATCGTGGTCCTGATGATGGAGGAAGTTGGGTAGATACACAAGCAGGAATAGCTTTGGGACATCGGCGACTGGCGATAGTAGACCTTTCACCCCAAGGGCATCAGCCGATGATTTCTGCTGATGGTCGCTATGCCATCGTATTCAATGGCGAAATTTATAACTTTCTGGAGTTACGGCAACAACTAGAATCGTTAGGACACCGTTTTCGAGGTCATTCTGACACAGAAGTCATGCTAGCTAGCTTTAGTCAATGGGGCGTAAAAGATGCAACTAAATGTTTTAATGGAATGTTTGCGTTTGCCTTATGGGATAGATTAGAACGAGTTTTGCATTTAGGACGCGATCGCCTTGGGGAAAAGCCTCTTTACTATGGCTGGGTAGGTCGGACTTTTTTATTTGGTTCTGAGTTGAAAGCCCTCAAGCCACATCCCGATTTTCAACCAGAGATTGACCGCGATGCTTTGGCATTGTTTCTCCGTTATTCTTATATTCCTCAACCTTATTCAATTTACAAAGGTATCTATAAATTACCACCTGCAACTTTGCTTAGTTGTGATGGTCAAAATTTTCATTCCCAACCAGTAACTTATTGGTCTGTAAAACAAGCCGCGTATTCTGGTGTATCTAATCCTTTCACTGGTTCTGAAACTGAAGCCATAAACCAGCTAGAAGCACTACTAAAGGATGCCGTAGGTATGCGAATGATTGCTGATGTACCTTTGGGCGCTTTTCTTTCTGGTGGAATTGATTCTTCTATAATTGTAGCTTTGATGCAGGCTCAAAGTAGTCAGAAAGTAAAGACTTTTAGTATCGGCTTTTATGAAGAAGAGTACAACGAAGCCCAGCACGCTAAGGCTGTAGCACAACATTTAGGTTGTGACCATACAGAACTTTACGTTACACCAGAAGAAACACAGGCTGTTATCCCGAAATTGCCTGATTTATATGACGAGCCTTTTTCCGATCCTTCTCAGATTCCTACCTATTTGGTATCCCAATTGGCTAGAAAACATGTAACAGTTAGTCTTTCCGGGGATGCTGGTGATGAATTGTTTTGTGGATACAACCGCTATTTATCTATTAGTCGTACTTGGCAAAAATTAGGCTGGATACCTCAAAGTGTAGGTGATACATTGGCTTGGGCTTTAACTAGAGTCTCGGTAGAAAATTGGAATAGTATTTTTGCTTCTATTAATCCTTGTCTACCAACCAAATTTAAACAACCATTAGCTGGGTATAAATTACACAGGTTGGCGGAAATTTTAGCAGTTTCCGATCCCGATACTATGTATACTGGTCTTGTTTCACGATGGAAACAACCAGAAAGTGTTGTCATTGGGAGTTCCGAAAAAACTACAGCTTTAACCAATCCTCAATCATGGGCAAACTTACCTGATTTTACTCAGAGGATGATGTTCCTTGACATATTGAGTTATCTACCAGAAGATATCCTTGTCAAAGTAGACCGTGCCAGTATGGGTGTAAGTTTAGAAGGTCGCATACCTCTGTTAGACCCCCGTATAATCGAATTTGCTTGGCGTATTCCAATGTCAATGAAAATCCGTGAGGGACAGGGCAAATGGCTCTTGCGTCAAGTATTGTACAAGTATGTACCACAACAATTAATTGACCGCCCAAAAATGGGCTTCAGCGTGCCAATCGATAAATGGTTGCGTGGTTCTTTGCGCGATTGGGCGGAAGCTTTATTAGATGAAACGCGATTGCGTCAAGAAGGGTTTTTTAATCCGCAGCAAATTCGACAAAAATGGAAAGAACATCTTAGTGGTAAGCGTGACTGGGAATTGCATTTATGGGACGTACTCATGTTCCAGGCTTGGTTAGAGAAACATTATTAGATAATCACATATATATCTATCGTTTTTTTAATAGTTATCTAGTTTTTATTTTCAATAAAATAATTATGAGCTATTAATTGAGGTAAATATTTTCTATTCTTGTTTGAAAATAATATCTAGTAAAAGCATAAGTAAACATAAATTACATTTTTAAGGTAGTAAATTAATGCTAAAAAAAGTAGTTTTTTTAATACGAGACTTAAATTATGCTGGGGCGCAAAGGCAGTTAGTAAATCTAGTAAAGGGAATCGATCAACGATATTTTGATGTTACTGTTTTATATTTTTATGCCGGGGGAGCGCTTGCGAAAGAATTAGAAATTAATAAAATTAAAGCAATCTGCTTACACAAACAAGAACGTTGGGATCTATTACCTTTCCTAAGACGTTTAGTTAAACATCTTAGAGAAATAAAACCTAATGCGTTGCATGGATATCTTGGGGAATCAAATCTCATCTCTATTTTGTTAAAACCCTTTTTTCCAAAAACTAGGATGATTTGGGGGATACGCGAATCTGATACCGATCCAGAACTTTATGGTTGGATAGGACGTTTATTATCTTATTTAGAATGCAAATTATCTCATTTTGCTGATTTAATTATTGTTAACTCCTATGCCGGAAAATCTTATCACCAAAAATTGGGATTCCCCGCTCAAAAAATGATCGTAATTCCTAACGGTTTGGATATAGAACGTTTTATACCGTTACACGAAGTAGGAAAAAAAGCCAGAAAAGAGTGGGGAATTTCAGAGGACATGAAACTAATTGGTTTAGTCGGTAGATTAGATCCAATGAAAGACCATCCAACATTTTTAAAAGCAGCAGCAATAATATGTGAAAATAGACAAGATGTGCGTTTTGTATGTGTTGGAACCGGACCTCAAATGTATGCAGATAAGTTGCATGAACTGGCAAATAATTTAGGTCTTAAGAATAAAGTTATCTGGTCGGGGACTAGAGGAGATATGCCAGCGGTATTTAATTCTTTTGATATTGCTACCTCAACTTCTGCTTATGGAGAAGGATTTGGCAATGTAATTGGAGAAGCAATGGCTTGTGGTGTACCATGCGTGGTTACAGATGTTGGAGACTCAAGAATGATTGTTGGAGATACAGGAATAGTTATACCACCTAGAAATCCACAAGCTTTAGCTGATGCCTGGTTAACAACGTTGGAACATAGCAAAAATTCATTAGTAATAGCTAACCAATACCATAGTAAAGTTACAAATGCTAGAGAACGTATTGAGAAAAACTTTAGCAGTCAAATTCTACATGAAAAAACTGCAATGGAACTTAAAAATATTATATAGAGAGAGATCGTATATGCGACAAACGATTTATACGATGTTCACTCAATCACCCATCATCTAAACATAGATACAGCAATTGGTGCGATTTTAATGCCAAAATGAATCACAAGCGAAGCATATCCAAAAGTACTTTCCGATAACATAATTTTAAAATAAGGGTAAATAAAAATGACTACAAACATCGTTACAGGAGCCGCAGGATTTATCGGTTCTCACTTAGCAGAATCATTATTAAAAAGAGGAGAACAAGTTATAGGTGTCGATGAATTCAACGATTACTATGACCCAATATTAAAACGTCAGAATATTGCAAATCTTCAAAACAATTCTAATTTTCAATTAGTTGAAGGAAATATTCAGTTTTTAGACTGGAAACTGTTATTAAAAGACGTTGATATAGTTTATCACCAGGCAGCGCAAGCAGGAGTCAGAGCAAGTTGGGGGGAAGGATTTCGGGCTTACACTGAACGTAATATCAGTTCTACTCAAATAATACTTGAAGCTGCAAAAGAAGCTAAAAATCTCAAAAGATTTGTGTTCGCATCTACTTCAAGCGTATACGGTGATGCTGAAACATTACCTACTCACGAACAGATTTGTCCTAAACCAGTGTCGCCTTATGGAATTACTAAGTTAGCCGCCGAAAGGTTGTGTGGTTTGTATCAAAAAAACTTTGGCGTACCTTTTGTAGCATTACGTTATTTTACCGTTTACGGTCCCCGGCAGCGTCCGGATATGGCGTTTCATAAGTTTTATAAAGCAGTATTAGAAGACAAAGCAATTCCAATTTATGGCGACGGATTGCAAACGCGAGATTTTACTTTTGTTAGCGATGCAGTAGCCGCTAATTTAGCTGCTGCAACCGCAGAAAATGCTGTTGGAGAAATCTTTAATATTGGTGGTGGTAGCAGAGTTGTTTTAAAAGAAGTACTTGAAACAATGGAAGAAATAGTTGGTAAACCCATTAAGAGAAACCATATTGATAGAGCAATGGGTGATGCCCGTCATACAGCAGCAGACGTATCGAAGGCTAATCGCATTCTCTCTTATAAACCGCAGGTTGCCCTTAGAGAAGGATTAGCGCTCGAATGGGAATGGGTGAAAGATTTATACAAAAATTCATATGTCTATGCAGCTAAGAAATTATAGGAAATGATAATGAAAATTTTACACGTTTGTGCAATTGGAAGTACTGCTGAAACCCTTTTGCTACGTCAAATAAATTATTTTTTATCCCAAGGCTTTGAAGTTGGAATAGCTTGTTCGTTTGACGAAGATGCTCAAAGACTTAAAGACAGAGGATATACAGTACATCCAGTTGAAATTGACCGCAAAATTTCTTTGATACCTAATCTGAAAAGTATTTCTGTTTTGACAAAGATTATTCGAGAAAATAACTACGACTTAGTTCACGTTCATACTCCTATTGCTGCCGTATTAGGACGCATTGCAGCTAAGTTAGCAGGTGTAAAGGCAATTATTTATACCGCTCATGGTTTTCCTTTTCACGATTTATCATCTCGCAGTCAGTATTTTTTATACTCAAATATAGAAAAATACGCCGCTACTATCACGGATTTAATCCTGACTCAAAACCACGAAGATATTGCTACAGCAAAAAAACTGCGTCTTTGCCCACCTGAAAAATTAGCTTATTTAGGTAATGGTGTAGATATCGAACGCTTCAAACGTTCGCAATTGAATCCACAATCGCAATCACAATTGCGTCAATCGTTAGGTATACCTGATGCCAGTTTAATTGTTGGTACAATTGCACGTTTAACTCGTAAAAAAGGAGTCGGATATCTTGTAGAAGCCGCAGGAGAGTTAATTTCTGAATTTCCTAACTTACATATTGTAATTATCGGTTCTGAACTTAGTACCGATCCAGAACCTTTTCAAATCGAACTCTGTCAAAAAATTAAAACTCTCGGACTTGAGAAACACGTTACCCTTACTGGAGAGCGGCAAGATATCCCAGAACTTTTAGGGATTTTAGATATCTTTACCCTGCCAACTTTTACCCACGAAGGATTACCTCGTTCTATTGTTGAAGCAATGGCAATGAACTTACCAATTGTGACTACAGATGTTCGCGGTTGTCGAGAAGCGGTAGTAAATCAAAAAAACGGCTTTATCGTCCCATCTCAAAATAGTACGGAGCTTGCCGAGGCTTTACGAAAGCTACTTTCTAATCCCCAATTACGGCAAGACTATGGCAAAGCAAGCCGGGAACGTGTAGAAGTTGAATACAACGAAGACTTTGTATTTAAAAGACTTGCACAGTATTACAAAGAATTGGAAATTAACTAACTTTGATATTTGGCGATAAATAATAAACCGACCATCAATAAATTACTGCCAAATTGGCAACAAAAATTAACAAAATTTGGTTATGTTTATTATGGAATAAAAGTTTATCTTTTAATTCTAATTACACTATCATTCATCTTTAGTCGCAATACAAAAGTAAAAAAACACAAGTTGTTTTAATGAAAAGCTGGTACGGATAAGGCGCTTTTATAATTCGTGGTGTTTGTTTTATTTGACTTCTTGCACCATTCTCAATACCGTCAGGGACTGCAAGTCCCTGTCTCATAGCTAAAGTCCTATTAATAGGACTCTACTTAAGTATATTTCCGCTATGAAACTCGGAATTTCCAACCGAGACAGTTATGAAGGTGGTGTTGCAAATGGTGCTGTTTGGTCAATCTTATTTGACTCCGCCTAATACTTTACATAGTAAAAAACCATACTTGCATTACTGTTGAATACTCAGAATAAACGCTGATTAACAGTAGATTTAGAGATTTTTATTTAATCATAGAAAAAAGGGTGTAACAATGATTGCTCAACAGTTACAGAGCGAACGTAGTATAAACAGTCGCTCGATCAAATCAGCTTTAGATAGATTTATTGCCGCGATCGCACTATTATGCTTGACTCCAGTTTTAATTTCAGTAGCCACTGCGGTTCATTTTTGGATGGGAGATCCGATTCTTTTTACTCAGACTCGTTGTGGTAAAAGAGCAAGGATATTTCAAGCTTATAAATTTCGCAGCATGACAAACGCTTGCGACGCAAATGGTAATTTATATTCCGATGAAGTTAGGCTGACGAGCTTTGGAAAATTAATTCGTCGAGTTAAGTTAGACGAGACTTTACAGCTGTGGAATATTTTGAAAGGAGATATGAGTTTTGTTGGTCCGCGTCCAACGCTTCCAGAACAAGTTAAAGATTATCGGGATTGGCAAAAAGAGAGACTTTCTATAACTCCTGGTTTGACTGGATGGGCGCAGGTTAATGGCAATACCGAACTTACCTGGACGGAACGTATTTGTTTGGATATATGGTATTTGCATCACTGGTCGCTATGGATGGATATAGAGATTTTGTTCAAAACTTTGGGTGTAGTGATTTGGGGAGAACGTAGGAACGAAAAAGCTCTTGCACAAGCTTTAGACTATGCCAAATACAGTCTCAACATAGATTTGAATCAGCCCGTTGCAGAGTCATTAAGATAGATAGGAATTTTAGATAGGACTAAAAAAAATGCGAGTTGTTTTAGTTGGGGCAGTAGATAGTACAGAAATTGCTTTAGAAAAATTAGTAGAGCAAGGTGTACCTCCAGTTGCTTTATTTACATTACCCATTACAAAATCCGAACGTCATTCAGACTTCGTTCATCTCAAGCCTTTAGCGGAAAAATATCAAGTTCCGGTTGTAGAAGTATCTAATATCAATTCACCAGAAGCTTTAGATAAAATCCGCTTTCTACAACCAGATTATCTTTTCGTAATTGGTTGGTCGCAAATTTGTCGTCCAGAGCTTTTGAGCATACCTCGTATTGGTTCAATTGGCTGTCATCCGGCTCCTATTCCAGAAAATAGAGGACGTGGAGTTATTGCTTGGACAATATTGCAGCGTCGTAAAGATACTGCTATGAGTTTGTTTTGGCTAGATGAAGGAGTCGATTCGGGTGATATCTTATTGCAAGACAAGTTTCCTGTCGCAGATGATGAAACGGTAACTACTCTTTGCGATAAGCACAACGAGT
Organism: uncultured Rivularia sp.; assembly: GCA_964395005.1. Lineage (GTDB taxonomy): Bacteria > Cyanobacteriota > Cyanobacteriia > Cyanobacteriales > Nostocaceae > Rivularia. The sequence goes on along the minus strand of CAYMZW010000016.1, from coordinate 15,503 downwards.
CTTTAGTTAGAATATTCTCCGAGGTTATCCCTTTACTTAAAGAAGGTAAAGGACAACGAATCAAGCAGGATAATTCTAAGGCAACCTACTGTGCTAAAAGAGGCCCAGACGATGGTTTTATAGATTGGAATTTATCGGCTGATTCCATTTGGACTTTAATTCGTGCAGTTACCAAACCTTATCCTGGAGCTTTTAGTTTTTATCAAGGAGAAAAATTAACAATCTGGGAAGCTGATTATGTTGGGGATGCTCCTTACTGGGGTTTACCCGGACAAGTACAAGCTATTACAGATAACGGAGCCTTAGTGCAGTGTGGAGACGGTAAACATATCTTGCTCAAACTAGTTCAGTTGCAGAACGAACCAGAAATTAATGCCAATTTGGTATTGAAAAATCATCGGAAGTTAGGTATTAGTTTATTAGACTTGCACAGACAAATCATTGAAAAAGGGTGCGTTTAATAATGAAAGTTCTGGTTATTGCACCTCATCATGATGATGAAGTACTCGGTGTTGGAGGTACCATAGCCAAGTATGCGGCTGAGGGTGCTGAGGTTTATGTTGCTATTATCACTAGAGGATATCCTCCAGAATATACAGAGGAATCCTGCGAGCAAGATGTAAAAGAAGCACATAAAGCGCATAAGCACTTAGGAGTAAAAGAGACAATATTTCTCTCATTCCCGGCAGCGAAACTAGATACGATACCTCATAGGGATGTGAACGTACAGTTATCTAATTTGGTTAGTAAAATACAGCCAGATTTACTTTTTATTCCTTTCATTGGTGATATTCACTTAGACCACCAAAGAATCTTTTTGTCTAGCTTAGTTGCAGCCAGACCAAATAATCCCAATGCACCGAAAGCAATCTACGCTTATGAAACCCTTTCGGAAACTAATTGGTATGCTCCCTATGTGACTCCCAACTTTGTTCCGAATGTGTTTATTGATATCTCAGAGCATTTAGAAACTAAGTTGCAGGCAATGCAAATGTATGCATCTCAAATTAAAAGTTTTCCTAACGAACGCTCCGAGGAGACATTGCGAGCTTTAGCAACTTTGCGAGGTTCTACAGTAAATCGTTTTGCCGCTGAGGCTTTTTATTTAGTCAGACAAATAATTTAGAAAATCTATTTATTAATTTGATTTAGTCTAATCTAATTTAATCTTGGAGTTATATGATGCTAAGTACTTGGACTCCACATCTATCTGAAGCAGAAATAGCACTTCTTCCCACCGAGGAAGATATAGCTTTTTATCAAGAGCATGGTTGGTATATCTCTCAAAAAGTACTTACAGATAAAATTATTGAACAAGCCATTTTAGGAAGCGAAAAGTTTTATCGAGGAGAGCGAGATAGAGTATTACCCGCAGGTATCGGCTATTCCGACTGGAAGCCCGAAGATGGTTATGATGTAGTTCGTAATAACGAATTTGTCTCATTGCAAAATCAAGAACTGCGAACATTAGCATTGCAGCCTATTATTGGCGCGATCGCAGCTCGTTTAAGTGGAAGTAAAGAAATAAGACTCCTCGATGACCAATTAGTTTACAAACCACCTCAAGATAAAAGTGGAAAAAGTGCTGTAGGTTGGCACGCCGATCGCGCATACTGGTCTACTTGTAGTTCTCATAATTTACTTACCGCTTGGATTCCTTTTCATGATTGTGATGAATTGCGCGGCCCTTTGGTGGTGTTAGATAAAAGTCATAAATGGTCGAATATTCAAGATAGTCGATACTTTAATAATCACAATTTAAAAGAAATAGAAGAAAAATTTCGTTCGTCTGGTAAGGAAGTAGTTAGAGTTCCAATAAATTTACAAAAAGGTCAAATTAGCTTTCATCATTGTTGGACAATCCACGGTAGCTTGCCAAATTACAGCAATTCGGAACGTTTAGCAATGGCCCTACATCTTCAAGATGGCGATAATCATTATCAACCTTTTAAAAATAGCCAAGGAAAAGAAATCCATATTGCTGATGAATTTTTGTGTCGGAAACTAGCTAACGGATATCCAGACTTTAGCGATCCAGATACATTTCCAGTTATATGGTCAGAAGCAAATAATATAACTGGAGATAAAATTTGATGAGCGCAGAAGTAATTGATTCACAAAATGATTTATGGCGAGAAACTTTGCAAAAATTGCGCCACGATGTTTATCATTTACCTGAATATGTACAGTTAGAAGCCGAAAGAAGTCATACTAAAAGTGAAGCTTTTGTATTTACTGAGGATGATAAAATCTTCTTTGTACCTTATCTGTTACGCAGTTGTAATGACATAATATCTGGAAAAACAGATGAGGAAATTTTTGATGTTGTTTCTCCTTATGGATATCCAGGCATTTTATTAAACGAAGCTGCAACAAATTGTCCAGAATTTATAGATTTAGCTTTAAGCAAACTCAAATATCTGTTTTGTGAAAGAAACATTTGTTCTGCATTCTTCCGCTTACATCCTATATTCAGCAAAAAGTTTACCGAAATTTTTCCGAAAGATACTTTGACTGAAAATGGTAAAACCGTTTCCATAGATTTAACACTTTCTGAAGAAAAAATATGGGCGAAGACTCGTAAAGGTCATCAAAGTACAATTAACAAGTGTAAACGACTTGGTTTTCAGGGCAAAATGGTTCCCTTCGGAGAACATATGCATGAATTTATGTCAATTTATACAGAAACTATGAATCGAGTCCAAGCAAAAGATTCATATTATTTTAATGAAAATTATTTCCACCAGCTTTTAAAATTAGGCGATAATCTACATTTATGTATTGTCGAGATGGAAGATGAAATTGCCTGTACTTGCTTATTTTTTGAATCATGTGGTGTAGTTCAAGCTCACTTAGGGGGAACTATAGATAAATATATCAGCCAATCTCCTTTTAATTACTTATTACATTATGTCAGACTATGGGCAAAAGAAAGGGGTAATGAATTTCTGCATATAGGAGGAGGAATTGGTGGCTCAACTGAAGATAGTCTTTACAAATTTAAATCTGGTTTTTCTAAACAAAGGCATGATTTTTTTACTTTACGTCTAATAACAGATGAAGAAAAATATCAATCTTTAATTAATTTGAGAAAGGCTTCATTAAAATTACCATCCGAAAAATTTACGAAAACTTCATTCTTTCCTGCCTATAGAATTTCCGCTTAATATAAATAATAAAATCAAATTATAAATATAAAAAGGGAGAAGTAATGAATATATCATGGGACGAACTTAATAACTTAGAAAAAGAATATGGAGATTCATTTTACATATTAGATTTGAGGAAATTTGAGCAAAATTATAAGGATTTTTTAGAAGGATTTAGAAATATATATCCTAAATCTAATTTTGGCTACTCTTATAAAACAAATTACATCCCATTATTATGTAAATCTGTAAATTCAATGGGAGGTTATGCTGAAGTCGTTTCACAAATGGAGTATGAGTTAGCATTAAGAGTAGGAGTTAAACCAGAAAATATTATTTTTAACGGCCCTCTTAAACATAAAGATGATTTAGAGAAAGCGATTTTCAAAGGCTCAACAGTAAATTTAGACTGTCAAGAAGAGGTAGACATAGTAGTAGCTTTAGCACGGCGCTTTCAGGATCGTAAAATTGAAGTGGGAATACGTTGTAACTTTGATATTGGTGCTAATCGTATATCAAGATTTGGTTTTGATGTCGAAGCTGGTGAACTTGATAATATATTTCAAGCCTTTGCTCCCTTAGATAATTGTTCTGTTGCTGGGTTACATTGTCACTTGAATACTGTAACAAGAAGCATTGATTCTTATGCTCTACGTACTCAGAAGCTTTTAGAATTAAGCGATTATTATTTTGGGGATAGCACTCCTAAATTCCTAGATATTGGCGGAGGGTTCTTTAGTCATATGACTGATGATTTACGAACTCAGTTTGATTTTCATATTCCTTCTTATCAAGAATACGCAACGGCTATCGCATCTCAGTTCAAAGAGCATTTTTCATCTTCAAAGAATCCGGAATTAATGCCAGAATTAATTTTAGAACCAGGGGTTGCAGTAGTTGCTGATGTGATGAAATACGTTGGTAAAATCGTAGGATTAAAAACGATACGTTCTCGCCAACTCGCATTAGTTGTAGGTAGCATTCATAATGTCAAGCCGACAATGACAGATAAAAAATTGTCATCAAAACTGTATGTAAATCCTAACAATAATTATCAAGATAAAATTAAAGCACCAGTTGACTTAGTAGGATACACTTGTATGGAACATGATTGTTTGTACAAGGATTATACAGAAGAAGTAGGTATTGGTGATTATTTAGTTTTTGAGAACATTGGAGCTTATACAGTCGTATTTAAACCTCCTTTTATTAGACCAAATCCTCCTATTATTAGTTATGACTCGGCAGTGAATGAGTATTCTCTTTGTAGAAGACAAGAAACTTCTACAGATGTTTTCTCTACATACGTTATCTAAAGTTAGAGGTAAATCAAAACTATGAACATTATTCTCACTTGTGCCGGTCGTCGTAACTACATCGTTAAATATTTTCAAGAAGTATTAAACGATCGAGGCATGGTATTTGCTTGTGATGTTAGTACAGAAGCGGCCGCATTACAAGAAGCTGATAAAAGCTTTGTATTACCTTCTGTAGATAGCGAAGATTATATAGATAAATTGTTGTACTTATGTAAAAACAATGATATTCGCTTACTAATTTCTCTACACGATCTAGAATTACCAATATTAGCTCTTCAGCGCGATCGCTTTGCAGAAGTTGGCACTATTTTAGCGGTTTCATCACCAGAAGTGATAAATATTTGCTTTGATAAATGGGAAACATTTAAATTTTTAACAAGTCATAATATACCGACAGCCAAAACCTATCTTTCATTGAGCGAAGCACAACAAGCAATTGCAACTGGTGAATTAAAATATCCGGTAGTAGTTAAACCTCGATGGGGAACCGCTTCTATTGGTATTCATTACCCAGGAGATGACGAAGAATTAGAATTAGCTTATCGATATGTGAATAAACTTCTAACTAAAACTTTTTTATCAAATATCAGTGCATCTGAGCCAGATAAATGTGTGATTATCCAAGAAAAACTTATTGGACAAGAATACGGTTTAGATATAGTCAACGATTTGCAAGGATCTTATCAATCAACACTTGTCAAACGTAAGTTAAAAATGCGTGCTGGGGAAACAGATAGAGCAACTACAGTTTTCTCAAAAAAACTAGAAGAATTAGGTCAGAATATAGGTCAAAAATTAGGTCATATCGCTAACTTAGATTGTGATGTGATGATGAATGATTCTGGTTACGCTGTATTAGAAATGAATCCTCGTTTTGGTGGTGGATATCCATTTTCACATTATGCAGGAGCAAACCTACCAGCGGCTTTAATTGCTTGGTCAAATAAAGAAAAAATTAATCGTGAATGGTTAAATGTTCAACATAATATAGCCAGTTCAAAATGTGACAGATTAGTAGGAGTTGAGTTTAAATAAGTCTTCTTTGATTGCATCTATTGGGTTCATCTACATCTACAGGGAATTTAAATCATGTTGGCAGAAAATGTTTTTAGCGACGTAGAATTTGACAACTGGGCATATATTGAAAAGTTAAAACCAGAAGAAAAATTTTTAATTGATAAATACATAAATAAGAATAGTCGAATAATTGAAGCTGGTACCGGAGGGGGAAGAATCTTAATAGAATTACAAAAGTTAGGATTTTCTTCTCTCCAAGGTTATGACTGCGAACCTAAGATGATTGAAGTTGCTAACCAAAGGGATACCAGCGGGGAGATTAAATTTGAAGTTCAAGACGCTGTAAATTTACCATATGAGAACGAAAGCTTTGAGCAAGCTTTATATTTACAGCAAATTATGTCATTTATTCCAACTGAAGAACAAAGATTAAAGGCTTTCAAGGAAGCACACCGAATTTTAAAGCCTTCTGGAACAATATTGTTTGCCGTACTGAATTTTGATGCGCGAATTAGAAAATCGTTTTACCAAAAGTATTTATCATATTTAATGTTTTTTAGGAAGGTGACTAATTCTAAAAACACAATCCAAACTATACCTTGGCTTAAGCACAACGATAAACCAAACTTATCGGCTTTAATTGATAAATCTCCTTATACATATTGGTTTAAAATAGAAGAAATTTATCAAATTTTAGAGACAGTTGGCTTTCAAGTTATAGCTTTAGGTTCCAGCCCTCAAATTGAGCAGGGTAAAATGTATAATTCTCCCCAAGAGCTATTACAACAACAACTTGAAGGAATTCTATATGTTGTCTGTAAAAAGTAATAAAAGGCACTATTCATAGCTTAATACCATAATTATGGATAAAAAAATTCTACTTTCCACACCCCACATGGGCGATTCGGAATTAAAGTTCGTTCAAGAAGCTTTTGAGACTAATTGGATAGCCCCTATAGGTCCTCATGTAGATGCTTTTGAAGATGAATTTTGCCAGCATACGGGTGCTGGTTATGCAGCTGCTGTCAGTTCCGGTACTGCTGCAATTCATTTGGCTTTGCGGCTACTTGATGTCGGACGAGGAGACGAAATATTTTGCTCGACTTTAACGTTTATTGCCAGCGCCAATCCGATTATTTATCAAGGTGCCAAGCCAGTTTTTATCGATAGCGATCGCACTTCTTGGAATATGAATCCGGAACTGTTGCGAGAAGCTTTGGAAAAGCGTGCCAAGGTAGGTAAATTGCCTAAAGCAGTATTATTGGTACATCTTTACGGACAATGTGCCGATATAGATCCAATCTTAGAAATTTGTCTGCATTATAATGTTCCTTTAATTGAGGATGCTGCTGAAGCATTAGGGGCAAGTTATAAAGGGCGCTGTCCGGGCACCTTTGGCACCATCGGAATTTACTCATTTAACGGTAATAAAATTATCACTACTTCTGGTGGTGGGATGTTAGTTTCGGATGATGAAAAATTAGTTAAAAAAGCCCGCTTTCTGGCAACTCAAGCCAGAGATCCTGTGCCTCACTATCAGCACTCGCAGATTGGCTACAATTATCGTCTGAGTAACGTTTTAGCTGGCATTGGTAGAGGTCAGCTACAGGTTTTAAAAGAGCGGGTAGACGCAAGAAGACGTAATTTTGAAATTTACCAGAAAGCTTTGGGCGATCTTCGGGGAATTGAATTTATGCCAGAAGCCGAATTTGGACGCGCTACTCGTTGGTTAACTTGCTTAACAATTAATGCCCAAGCCTTTGGTGCGGATAGAGAAGAAGTACGTCTTGGGTTAGAACAAAGGAACATAGAATCTCGTCCAGTATGGAAGCCACTGCATATGCAGCCAGTATTTGCTGAATGCGAAAGTTTTGGTGGTGAGATAGCATCCGATTTATTTACGCGAGGATTATGCTTACCTTCCGGTTCCAACCTGACAGACGATGATTTAGAAAGAGTAATTGCAGGAGTTAGGGGAATTCATCAAAGCAAGGAAACGAGGAGTAGATTATTTATGGTGTAAATGATGTAAAAGTTATAGGAGTAAATTTAACTAATAATCCGTATATCATATATTATATTTTATAGGCAAAAAAATAATATTTTTTTGAATTACTGCATCTAAGCTGGTATAAATTAAACAAAAATTGTCATTTATAGCTATCTGATTCTTCTAACATAGAACAGTTCTAACGGAGAGGTGCCCCGGATAATACCGGGTATCGACTCAACCCGCTCGTTTCCAAACTACCAAGATTTTCTTATGAATTATTTATCTGTTGCTCAAAACGGTCAAAGCTAAGAAGTAAAGTAAAAGTTAAAAGTTAAAAGTTAAAAGTTAAAGTAAAAGTAAAAGTAAAAAATAAAATATATTTATGGAATCTCAAGAATCTGGCTTATCGCTCGATAAATATTGGCAAGTCCTTAAACGTCGCTGGGTACCTGGTTTAGCGGCGTTTTTCCCAGTTTTTCTGCTTTCGTTGTTGTCTTCTTCTTTAAAAAAACCTACCTATGTTGCCGAAGGTAAATTGCAGTTTCAAAGAACAAATGCGACTTCTTCCTTGACAGAGTTTGGAACTAATATTGGTAAATTAGAGTCCGTAGCTCAGGATAATGTATCTAATCCCTTGCAAACGGAAGCTGAAATAATACGTTCTGTTCCAGTCGTACAGAAGACTATAAAACGACTTAACCTTGAAGATAAAGATGGAACTCTTCTAGACTACGAAGACTTTCTAGAAAATTTAACCGTCAACGATATAAAGAAAACGGACGTTTTAACAGTTAGCTATAAAGATTCAGAACCTCAAAAAGCTGCAAAAGTGGTTAATACTTTAATGGCAGCTTATTTAGAGCATAACGTATCCTCTCGTAGAAAAGCCGCAACAGCAGCTAGGGAATTTATAGAAAAGCAACTTCCCAAAGCAGAAGCAGTTGTAAGCAAAGCTGAAGCCGAACTAGCCAGCTTCAAAGAAAAGAATAAAGTATATGCTTTAGAAGAAGAAGTCAGTCAATCAATACAAGCATTAGGTAATTTACAAAATCAAATTGGCGAGATAAAAACTAGATTAGCCGATGCGGGCGCTCGCAGCCAACAAATTCGTAACCAACTTAATGTAAACACCCAGCAAGCATTAAACATGACTTCTTTGAATCAGGCTGCTGGGGTTCAGGATGTTCTCAAAGAAGTGCAGCTCTTAGAGTCGCAGTTAGCATCAAGACGTACAGTTCTCAAGAATACCCATCCAGAAATCATAGCTTTAGAAAGTAAATATAGTGCTTTAAAAAGGTTGCTGCAAGATAGAATTCGTCAAACTGTAGGAAGCAACGGACAACAATTTGATGGCAGATTGCAAGAAGGAGTATTAAAACAACAGCTTGCAGCAGAATTAGTAAACTTAGAATCTACTTCTTTAGGTTTAACAAATCAACTTTCAGTTCTATCGGAGTTGCAAACAGCTTATAAGCAAAGACTGGAAAATCTACCGAAATTAGAGCAGCAACAGCGCGAGTTGGAACGCAAAGTAGATGCGGCGCAGTCAACTTATTCACTGTTGTTGAAAAAGTTACAAGAAACTAGCATTGCTGAAAATCAGAATATTGGTAACGCTAGTGAGGTTTCTGAAGCTTTAGTTCCTCAAGAACCTGTTTCTTCTCCATTAATTAATTATCTTTCAGCCAGCTTGTTGGGAATGTTGGTTTCGCTGGCAACGATGTATCTGTTGGAATCACAAGATAAGTCTATCAAGACTATAGAAGAAGCCAAGGAATTAACCGGATTGACTTTATTAGGTGTGATTCCCGACTTTAGTAAGCCGAAAAAATCAATTTTTGATAGACAAGATCCAGAACCCGCATATCCCACATTGATGGTGCGTGACGCTCCCCGTTCCCCTATCAGTGAAGCTTTCCGAATGTTGCGAGCTAACTTGAAATTTATGAGTGCGGACAAAGAATTAAAAGTTATTGTTGTTACTAGTTCCGTACCTCAAGAAGGTAAATCCACTGTAGCTGCAAATTTAGCTACTTCGATGGCGCAAATGGAGCGCAGAGTATTACTCATAGATGGAGACTTACACCGTCCATCACAACATCATATATGGGAACTGCCTAACGCCCAAGGTTTGAGCAACGTGATTGTGGGACAGATAGAGGTGATGGCAGCCATCAGGAAGGGGATGGATAATTTAGACGTATTGACTTGCGGTGCAGTACCTCCTTCCCCAGCATCGTTGTTAGATTCCAAACGCATGGCTTCATTAATTGAGAGTTTTAGGTCATATTACGATTACGTAATTATTGATGCACCTTCATTGAACCTTGCCGCAGATGCTGCAACTTTAGGTCAAATGGCCGACGGCGTATTATTAGTAGTACGTCCAGGAATAGTAGATTCTGTCAACGCTGCTTTTGCTTGTGAAATGTTAGAAAAATCCGGTCAAAACGTATTAGGACAGGTGGTTAACGGAGTCGTACCCAACAACGATCGTCATATCAATTACTACTTTAAAGAAGAATACCCCGAAGAAAAGATTACAACAATTGATGCAGTGAAGGTTTAATAATTGAGCCGAAGGGCCATTCGGGCCGAAGGGCTGGTAACTGTAACTAAATACTTGGACATTATTGGACAAAGTTTCCGAAATGTCTATATAATAATCTGTATCCACTACAAGAGTACAGATTATGGATATTGAAGAAATGAGTTTGAGTATAGGGGAGGCTGCGAACGAACTAGGAGTTTCCACAAAGACATTAAGACGATGGGCTGATGACGGTAAAATACCGTGTGAGCGCAGTCACGGCGGACAACGTAGATTTCAGTTGTCAGATATTAAGCGTGTCGCCCCACGTAATATTGTGCCACTAGAAGATAGAATAACTATTAATTATGCGCGTGTTAGCAGTCATGACCAAAAACAAGATTTGCAGCGTCAGGTACAGGTATTAGAATCTTATTCTGGTACTCATGGATGGCAGTTTGAAACTATCCAAGACTTAGGAAGTGGTTTGAACTACAAGAAGAAAGGACTTAAAAAACTCCTTAAGCGCATCATGAAAGGAGATGTCCAACGATTAGTATTGACACACAAAGACCGCCTTTTACGATTTGGTGCTGAATTAGTTTTCGCTATGTGCGAAGAATTTGAAACAGAAGTAATCATTATTAATAAGTCGGTAGAAGATACGAGTTTTGAAAATGAACTTGTTACCGATATGTTGGAGTTGATTACTGTATTTTCAGCTAGACTTTATGGTTCTAGAAGTCGTAAGAACAAGAAGCTTATTGACGGGATGACTGATGTAGTAAAGGATGTAAGCGACTCTAAAAAATAGTTGGACAAAGGTTGAGATTTTGGCAAGTATGGGGATATAATAGAAGAGTAAACGAAACGAGGTCGAACCTTGAGGAGTACACTATCTTATGTGAAAGGTCTGCCAACACCAATAGAAGAAATGAACGCATTAGGCGTAACAAAATTTGAAGAGTTCTTATATGCTTTCTCTTCTATATATAGAAAGGCTGCCGTAGAGACAGTGAACTACATTTTGTCCCTCGTAGAGTTTGGTAATGAAGAGTGGAATTATTGGAAAAGCCAATTACAAAACAAGTATGGTATAAATGCAAGACAAGCTAATAGCATCATTAGTGACGCTAAAGGTCAGGTAAAATCTGCTATAGAATGCAGAAAAAACCATATAGACACTTTAAAAGGTAAATTAAAGTCAGCTAAATTTTGGCTGAAAGAAAAAGAATATTTTCTAAAAAAAGGAAGAAAGTATGTAGATTGTATTTTAGAGGAACAAGCCAACTGGAAAAGAGAAAAACCGAAAAAACGAAAAAAGAAAGTCCCCGCCAGAGGACTACCATTGTCGATGTCTATTGCTAGAAAGACATCTAGTTGGCAAGATTTAAAATTCCAAATCCACAACAAAAAGCGTTATATAAAAACTTTAGAAAAGGAGATAGAACATCTATCCGACTATAATAAAAAACCTGTACAGGTGAAAGTTCCCCACTTCCAAGTATTGGCGGTTGGTTCTAGTGATGAGACATTAGGGAACCAAATCTGCCAATGGAATGGAGATGTAGTAACTTATAGAGTTCCTTATTCATTGGAAAAAATATTCGGAACTCATGTATCTACTCGCATAGGAAATTTTGATAGAAATGTTAATAGATTGCCAGAAAAAGGTTCTAGAACTTGGCACTTTTTCCATAAAAATGGAAAGTGGAATGTTGCTGTTCAGTTCACTCCTGAGAAAGTAAAATCAGTTTCTAGACATTCCGACTGGGGATGTATTGCTATTGATTTGAATCCTAGTTCTGTAGGTTGGGCTTATGTAGATAAAGATGGGAATTTAAAAGACCACGGAACAATTAGTTTACAGTCTGGACTTCCACAAGGAAAGCAGCAGGCTGAATATTTAAGAGTAATTAAAATTCTTCATGAGAAAGCCAACAAGTATGCTTGTCCGATAGGGCATGAAGTTTTAGACTTCTCCAAAAAGAAAGAGACTCTAAGAGAACAAGGCAAGAAGTACTCTAGAATGCTCTCTGGATGGGGATATAAAAAGTTTTTTGAACTATTGAAAGCTTATTGTAACAATCGCGGAATATATGTTTATGACAAGATAAGACCTGAATATTCCAGCATTGCTGGCATGGTAAAAGTTGCCAGAATGTATGGCTTAGGTTCGGATGAATCGGCAGCTTATATACTCGCTAGACGGTTCATGAGATTAAAGGAACGTGTACCTGCCTCTTTATACGCCTACCCCGACGTGAAGTTGATTGGGAAGTCCGTTTGGAGCCAGTGGAACCAACTAAATAAATTCTTAAAGTCTCGTGGTGTAATTAATCGCAGGCATGATTATTACACCATCTCTAACTGGGAATCAGAGGTCACACGATGGGAAAGTAAGACTTCTTCGGGAGTCTGAGGATACCTGAGTAAGCGTATCTGCGCTTCTGGTTGAGTAAACTTCATACCGCGCTTGTTTTTCATTACCTTCCCATTTGTCTAACAATGGGTAACTATGGGTAAGTTTTTAGAAGCGGTTAGTACTGTTTGGCTGAAGTAAGAAGTCGAATTATATATTTTACCTGGCGACTATAAGTCGCAGCTACAGAAGCAAAACCCGGCGACCTGGGTTGTAAATTCCTTAGTCCACGGAGGTGGACTTCGCTTGTGTAGCAGCGGTTTTAACCGCCGGATACTTTTAAAACATCCTCTAAGCGGAAGTGGACTAGTCTCGCAAATAGTCTTAAAGCTCCGAAAAGCTTTACAAAACCAAAAAGAGGCAAAAAAACTGTATTCCGAAATACAAAAAAAGTATTATGGATGATCCCCTGGATAGATGATACGGAAAACAAAGAAGCTGTAACTTGTAAATGTAGTTGCTTGATAATTAATTGCCCAAAATCTGAAATCATTTGGCATAGCCGTACAAATTAGAGCGTAATGCCGAAGCCATTGCGATCAAATTTCAGATGGGTGAAGATATTATTCTCTACTCGGTGAAAAACGAAGTTCATATCTGAGGAAATGGGCTTTTTCAATTGCACAAACAGATATAAATTATGAGAATCGCTCAAGTAGCCCCTTTAAGGGAACGAGTTCCGCCTCCTTCTTATGGAGGGATAGAGTTAGTAGTTAGTCATTTAACCGATGAATTAGTGCGTCGGGGCCATGAAGTGACTTTGTTTGCTTCTGGTGACTCGCTCACGAAGGCAAAGTTGGAAGCTGTTTGCGATCGCGCTTTGCGTTTAGATCCAAATGTAGTTAATTACGATGCCTACGAACTGCTTGAATTAAGTCAAGTTTACCAACGAGCAGCCCAATTCGATTTAATTCATTCCCATAATGGTATTTTAAGTTTGGGTTTAGCCGGGTTGGTGACGACACCGACGTTACATACTTTGCATAACAGCTTTAATCCCGATACTGCGAAGATATACACCTACCATCATAAACAGCCATATGTTAGTATCAGCGATGCCCAACGGAAGATAGAGCTAAACTACGCTGGAACTGTGTATAACGGCATTGATGAAAGCAGTTATCCATTTATAGTTGAGCCTGAAAATCCACCCTATTTAGCATTTTTAGGAAGACTTTCTCCAGAGAAAGGGCCACATCATGCTATTTCGATTGCCAAACAAACAGGTTGGTGTTTGAAAATGGCGGGAAAAATTGACGAAGTCGATAGGAAATTTTTTGAGTCAGAAATAGCTCCTAATATCGATGGTAAACAGATTCAATTTCTCGGTGAAGTTAATCATGAGGAGAAAGCCAAACTACTTGGAAAAGCTGCTGTAACTCTCTTTCCTATTACCTGGCAAGAACCTTTTGGCTTAGTAATGATTGAATCAATGGCTACAGGTACGCCCATTATTGCAATTAATATGGGTTCTGTTCCCGAAGTTGTTAACCACGGGGTAACTGGTTTTGTCTGCGAAACATATGAAGATATGGCATCGATGATTCCTAAAGCTTTAGAACTCAGTCGCCATAACTGTCGCAAACATGTGGAAGAAAGATTTACCGTTAGCAAAATGGTAGATGGGTACGAAGCGATTTACAGACAAATTCTTGAAAATCGGATTAATAAAAATGGTTTCATTCACTCTACGAAAATAAAATCTTAGTTAGGAGTTAGGAGTTAGGAATTAGGAGTTAGGAGTTAAGAGTTAGGAGTTAGGAGTTGGGAGTTGGGCAACGGATGGGGTTGGGCAACGGATGGGGTTAGGGGTTAGGAGTGATGGAGGAGAAGGTTTTGGTTTTAAGGTTTATCCCCTCAACTGCTCTGCCAATTTCTCAACCGGGGCGTTAATTAATTGAAAAAAAGGGGAATTCTATATATAGAAACTTTCATGCCCTGAAAAATGTTAAACAAATCTCTATTGCAAATTTTCATTTTACCTTTAGCGTTGTTTATGTCTAATCATGGTACGGCAAGGGCTTTACCGGGACAACCTATGGAAGATGTGGAAATTTGGATCAAAGCACATCCTACATTAACTCCTCGAAGCGGCGAGCGCTTTTTGGTGACGAAAACCGATACCGCAGCACAAAGATTCAGTTTCCAAGCGATGGTTTCAGCACCGGGTAGATTAACGTTTTCCAACAATCGCAGTCAAAGTCGCACCGAGCGCATCTCTATGTATGATGCAATAAACGGTATGAGTGTAGATAGATTGAAGGAGTCTTTACGAAGAATTTACGGCTTAGATATTTATCAAGATTTTAGGGAAGCTAGGGTGATTTATGAATACCCCAATCAAAGCGCAATTAATGAAGCCCGTTTTGCAAAAACTCCAATTAGAGAAGCTTTGAAAGGTGAATTACGTGTAGGTTCGCGTTATGCTTATTGGGTAGAAGTTGCACAAGCTAAAAACGGTAAAGCTTTTACCGGGCAGATGACGGTTTTTCTCAAATCCGATCTCGATAAATTAGAAGAAGAATTACGAAATCGTTAATTAGTTGTTAGTTGATAGTGGTTAGTGGTTAGTTGTCAGTAGATGGTAGGAATAAATGTTGTTAGTAGCCCCGTAGTTACCTCCAAATTGCTTTGTTAAAAGAGGAAGAATGCAAAGTAACCCAACTACAAACCTTTTACAATTTGACAATGCTCTCAACTATCTAAGACTTACGCAACCGCAATGATAAATTTCCCCCCAACCCCCCTTAACAACGGGGACTTTACGTAAGTGCTGCTATCAACTAACAACTAACAACTATCAACTATCAACTATCAACTATTTATTGATGAATATTATGCCATTCACCTGAAAAAATACTTTCGGTTGCGTTTGCTATTCTTAATAAATCTTCTTTTAACATTGGGGGCCATTCTACACCAGCTTTTAACCCTGCCCCAAACAATTGTTGAGCTTTTATCGTTAATAAATATAAAGCATAAATAAGTTCTCTCTCAAGGGTATTAGAATCTTTAAGTGCTTCAAATACTACTTTTAATGCTAGTAAAATTGAGGTAATTTGACCGGGAATCG
>CAYMZW010000015.1:0-35158 GCA_964395005.1 uncultured Rivularia sp. | reverse complement strand
TAAGTAAGTCGGCAGAAATAAACAAAACTATGTAACAGAATGTAAATTAGCTTTAAACCCTTACCCCTACTGCCTACTGCCTACTGCCTTGTCCGGCGTTACAATTTTCAACACCGACGTACTTAGTAGAAGCAGCATTATTATCAAAGATTATGTTTGGTCAAATGCAGAATTATTGGGTATCGATATAAATGCATTTAAAACTAACGGCTTGCATATTCATATCCCTGCGGGTTCCGTACCCAAAGACGGTTCATCCGCAGGTGCAACTATCGTAACGGCTATTGCTTCTTTATTAATGAATCGTCCGGTACGCACCGATACAGCGATGAGCGGGGAAATTGACCTCAGTGGGGAAATACTTCCTGTAAGTGGTATTCGAGAAAAGATTTTGGCAGCGAATCGGATTGGAATCAAACGTGTAATATTACCTACCGCAAATAAAAAAGATTTAGTAGATATACCCGAAGATGACCGCGAAAATATCAAATTTATATTTTGCGATTGTATCGAAAAAGTCTTAGAAAACGCTTTGGTTGAATAAAGTGGGCATTGTGTATGGGGAGAAATTTATACAACTAACAACTAACAACTAACAACTAACAACTAACTCTTCAACACCCCATTTATAGTATTCAACAAATCCGATTTCGTGAATGGTTTAGCTAAAAACCCTTGAATTCCGTTACCTGCTGCTTGAGCTAAGGTTTCAGTAGACGCTAATCCACTCATGGCAATAATTATCACTTGCGGATTTAGTTGTTGTATGGTGCGGATGGCTGTTGCTCCATCCATTTCTGGCATCATCATATCTATCAGCACAAGACTAATTTTGTTTTTATTCTGGGCATATGTTGAAATCGCTTCGATACCATCTTCAGCAGTAAGTACTTTAAAATTCTGAATTTCCAAGGTAGTTTTGATAATTTCACTAATTGCTGGTTCGTCATCTACTACTAAAATCAGTTCTGAGTTTCCTATAAGCGCTACATTTTCTTGTGCTGCTTCGATTCTTGTTTCCTGAGTGCTGGGTAAGTAAACTTTGAATTGACTACCTTTTCCCAATTGGCTGCTTACTTCAATAAAACCACCGTGGCTTTTAACGATGCCGATGACAGTTGATAAACCCAATCCCGTACCTTTACCCAATTGTTTGGTGGTGAAGAAGGGGTCAAAAATACGCTCAATCACTTCTGGGGGAATACCTGTTCCGGTATCGGCAATTGTGACTACAACATAGTTACCAACTTTTGCCTCAATGTTCATTTTGGCGTAGCTTTCATCAACACACAGGTTTTGTGCAGAAATGGTTATAGTTCCACCATTGGGCATCGCATCGCGAGCATTAACAACCAAATTTATTAAGACCTGATGCATCTGGGTGGGGTCTGCGGAAATTGTCAATAAGTCCTGCGGTAGATTCCTTTGAATTACAATTGATTTGGCAAATGTTCTCTTAGCAAACTGCTCGATATCTTTCAATAAATGTTTGATTTGCATTACCGTGCGCTTACCTTCATTACCGCGAGCAAATGTCAGAATTTGCTTAACTAAATCGGCACCTCGTATGGCGCTGTTCTCGAGCATGGTAAGCATTTCTCTGCAATCTTTTTTACTGTTCAACTTTAGGGGTAAAAGTTGGGCGATCGCCAAAATCGGTGTGAGTATATTATTCAAATCGTGGACGATACCGCTTGCCAAAGTTCCCAGACTTTCTAAGCGTTGAGTACGGAGAAACTGGTTTTCGAGTTGTTTTTTCTCGGTGATATCGGTGTCTACAGTTAAAATTGATTTTGGATTTCCGGCTTCGTCACCAACTAGCGTCCACCGGCTAGCAACAATAATATTTTTACCTGTTTTGGTAACTTTATGTAGTTCTCCCTGCCACGAGCCAGTTTCAACAACTTTGCCTAATGCTTGCTCTAATTCTAGTGAAATTTCTTGATATAAAAGCTCGTTGGCTACCTTGCCAATTAATTCTTCTTTCGTCCAACCATATATTTGCTCGACGCTGCGGTTGCAATATAAAATAGTTTCTTCTAAATCTTTAACTAATATTGCATCTGTAGTTATATCTAATAATTTTGCCTGTTCGGCAATTTTGTCTTCGGCTTCCTTGCGTCGGGTAATGTCAGAAAAGGAAGTGACTACACGAGAAGGAATAGTTTCTTTGGGTAAAAATAACGGTTCGGAATTAATCAAAATCCAAGTGAGTTTTCCGTTGGGTTTATGAATTCCCATCACCTTATTTAAACTAGGTTTACCCGTATTTAAAGTAATCATTGCAGGATGGTTCTCACTCTTGAAAAAAGAACCATCTTCATGAATGGGATGCCAAATCGAATCGAGGAAATTACGTCCTTTAATTTGTTCGGTTGACAGCCCTAAAATCTTCTCTGCACTGGCATTGCAAGAAGTTATAGTACCATCCGCTTGCTGAATCACTACACCTTCATGCATTGATTTGACAACCGAGCGATAGCGTTCTTTACTCTCTCGTAGTTCTAGCTCTACTTGCTTATGTTCGCTAATATCTTGAGCAATACCATAGTAACGACTCAAATTTCCTTGAGAATCGCGCTCTACTCTTCCATGAATAAATAAATAACCAACACTACCATCGGAACGTAAAAAGCGAACTTCAGTTTCGTAAGGAATACCGCGTTCAATGCAATCCATTACCATTTGATAAATTCGATCGCGGTCATCTGGATGTACGATTGAATTTATCAGGTTTTCTACATCAGGCATTCCATCATTGGGATTCAAGTTAATGATTCGGTAAAAACCTTCCGACCACCATCTTTCATTTGTTGTCAAATCCCTCGACCAATTGCCCATTTTGGCGATTCTTTGGGCTTCTTGCAGCGAAGTTTGAGTCCAACGTAGTTGTTCTTCTGCTTGCTTGCGTTCGGTGATATCGGTCAAACTTCCCAAATATCCTGTAATTTCTCCAGCTTGATTGCGAATGGCTATTGCATTTCCAAACACCCAACTAACTTTACCTTCTGGCGTGCAAAAGCGATATTCCATTGCAAACTCTCGCCCTTGCGCTGCTGCATCGTACCATTCGGCAAAAACCTGCTCTTTATCTTCAGGATGTAACGCTTTAGCCCAACCTTTTCCTAATGCTTCTTGTTCAGATAATCCAGCAATTTCTATCCAACGTGGGTTGACAAATAAACATTCTCCTTGAGCATCAGTTTGAAAAATTCCTACAGGCACGTGAGTTACTAACAACCGAAAACGTTCTTCACTCTCGCGTAATCTGTTCTCCGCTTGTTTGCTATCGGTAATATCTCTATCAATACCGCGATATCCTTTAAATTTACCGTTTGCATCAAATATAGGTACCCCACTTGTTTCCACAACTACGGAATGTCCATTTTTGTGCAATTTGATATTCTCTAAATTCTTAAATTGCTGATTTTCTGCGACAAATGAAGCGACAACTGGCTCAAATCTTTCAGCTTCTTCAGTAGAGATTAAATCAAACGGCGTTTGACCTAAAATTTCTTGAGGAGTATAACCAAGGATATTAAATACTTTTGGACTAGCGTAAGTAAAAAAGCCATATTCGTTTACTTCCCATACCCAATCGCTCGATATCTCTACCAAAGAGCGAAATCTTTCTTCAGAAGTTTGTAGCGCAATTTCTGCACGTTTGCGAGTAGTAATATCGATATCTACCCCATCTACAATCAAATCGCCATCTTGATTATTTAAACAGCGAAAATTATTTCCAAACCATTTTACTTGTCCTAAAACATCAATCGCTCGATATTCAATGTAGTTCGATTGATGTAGATTCCTAGAAGCAATTATTAACGCTTGTGCAAACCGCTCTCTATCATCCGGATGAATTGCTGCGACAACATCTTCGGGATAAGCGCTCATATCAATTGGATTTAAACCCAAAAGTTGGCGATACCCTTCGCTAGCATAAGGCATAGATACGCTACCATCGGCATGATAGATAAACCGATAGATTCCCACCGGATTATTAGCAGCAATTGTTTTTAGCTGCTGCTGTTTCTCTCGCAAAGCAATTTCTGCACGTTTGCGCTTGGTAATATCTCGGATGACAGCGAGTAACCCGATATTTTCGCCACTGATATCATCTTTAAGCACGCTAACTGATGACTCAACGAAAATTTCTTCGCCATTATTTTTGATATGAATATTTTCTCCCTGCCACCCATCTGTTGCTGATAAAGCATCATATGCAGCTTGCTCGTCTTCTAGATTCAACCACCGAAAATCATAAACTTCTTCTAAACTTCGACCGAGAAATTCTTCAAATCTAATATTGTATAATTGTTCTGCTGCTTGATTGAAATAAATAATCCGATGCTCGTTATCAATTGCAACTACTGCATCACCTACCCGATTTAAGATATTAGTCTCAAAATTAGTCTGAGAGGCTATTTGCCTGTGTGACTGATAACAATTTGCTTGGGTTCGATGCTGTAGCGCTTGCAAATCCAAAGCCTGTAGCAAACTGTGCTGAGTTACAATCCCGACTAAATGTTCAAGATCATCCAAAATCGGTAAATAACTAATTCCATGCTGACGCATTAATTGTAACGCCGTAAAAATATCATGATTTGGGGATTGCTTTAAAGTTACTACTTGCCGTGTCATTACTTCGGCTATTTTTATTTGAGTAAAATTAGATTTAGATAAAATAAGTTTGACTATCTCTGACGGCGTTAATATGCCGTGAATATGAAAATCTTCAACTATTAGCAAGCAATCTGTTTGTTGATTGCTTGTTGTGTTTGCTGTTAGAATATCAGATGTATTTGAGAAATTAACGTCCGGAAGTTCTTGATTTGTCATCAAAGCGATCGCATCAATTACCAGAGTATCCGGCGTAACTATTATTGGATTTGTATTTATTGCTTGATGCAGAGCAGATAAATTAACAGTTTCGGCACTAGATTTCATACTGAAAATGCCCTACTAAAAAGTTTCGGCTAAAAATAATATAAATCTTATGCCTTTAACTTTAACGCCGATTACAACTTAAATGATTAACAAACAACATCGAATAGCATTTCACATTACAGCGAGCAATCACTGATATTACCTTAACAATATATTCTGTGAGTCTTGCAGACAATTATCTATCGCAAGCAGCTTTATGTTAATTATTGTAAAGAGTTGATGAAGAAGAAAATCTGGATTTTTCCATAGATTTTTTTGTTAGCATAAACCAACATTGAATAATTTTATTATCGTTAAGTAATTCAAGCAGTTTCTAAATTAAAACTTCCTCAACTTTTCGTCTTGGAGTTGGCTTAACTTCCTTACAAAAACCCAGACGCAAAACAATTTGTGGGAAACCCGATTGAGATAATACTTTACTAAGTTCGCTTCGCAACTGTGGTATTTGAATGGGTTGATTTAAGAACGAACAACTTAGTCCTACAGCTTGACTTCTTAATAATATTCTTTCTAAAGCTTGTCCAGCTGCTAACCAATTGTTATAAGTATCATTTTTAGTACCTAAGACTACAATTGCTGGTGATTCTTCAACAAGTTTACGACTGCGTTCGGCTAAAGAATTTCCTAAATCAAATGTTTGTAGAACTTTAGCGAACAAAGGAGTTGCAAAATCGAAATGTTCGTCTATCCCCTGAGCATAACCGGGGATTCCGTCATGAGTATTATTGTTAGCAGGACGAATCCAATTTGCTAATTCCTGACGATAATTAGGGTCAGCCATCAACAAATGTTCGGCTTGTACTACTAACTCTGAAACTTGATGACGAACAGTACATTTTCTCACAATATGTAGCCATGCACCTTCGAGTTCTGCATCTGACTGTAGCCATCTGAGTAAAGATTGCGGAGCATCCCACCACTGATAATTTTGTCTGTTGGTATGTCTTTTGGGAATTGCACTAAATAAAAGTTTATTGTCAGTACTTTCAGGTATAGGATAACCTAATTTAATGCAGGCTAATAAATTAGCATTTGTTGGATCGGGAAAAGTAATAATTTCACCTTTATAGCCAAAGTGATGCAGAGCAATACGTAGATTATACAAAGCCGTACCGCAACTGATAATTAATTCTCTACCTTGGGGATCTGCAATAAATAAACTTCGATTCCTGTCAGCATAAAGATAAATAGTTTCTGAATCTATTTTGAATAACCACGGTTGAGTATTGTGACTAGAAGGAGCTAATATTGCATAATTAAGAATAAATTTGAGCTTTTCCTCGGTTGTTCCAGTTTGAGGAAATTCGCTTTCTTTGATTTTCCAGATATTTAATAATTCAGACATCATAGCCCCCCTGAACCAACAATTATAATTTTAAAATTTCGGTGCAATTATGATTAGACTTTGGACAAAAAACAATTAGATTGGCGATTAGATTTAAATCATTCCTAACACACCCAATATTGCGATGATAAAGCCAACTATGCCCAACAATCCCAAATATTTTAATTCTTCTCTCAGATAGCGAAAAGCACTAAAAAAGGAAAAAAAAGTAAAATAAAATAGTAACGGTGGAGCATTTTGGGCAAATCCAAGAAATCCGAGAAATCCGATGAAACCCAAAAAACCAAGCCAAAACCGCTTTTTCTTTCGCCTATCCACGTTTAGTAATCTCCTCAATTGTTGATAATCGCTACATAAGAAAAGTTACGTCTTCTTTGTCCAAGTCCAATTGATTGTTTTTAATTACTAATTTTTAACTTGAAGCTTCTACTTCTTGATTTTGAGATGTTTCCGTAGCTGAAAGAATCGGTCCTTGCACAGTTAGTACAGAACAGGGTGCGTGATGCATTACATAATTACTGACGCTACCTAAAAATAATTCAGTAAAACCGCGACGACCTCGACGACCAATTACAATTACATCAGCATCCCAAGCACGAGCCATATCACAAATTCTATTACTTGGGTCGCCTATATTAAGAGTAAATTCAGTTTTTACACCAGAAGAAGTAGCTGATTCACATAAATAATGCAGCCAATTATGTTTGTCTTGCTTAAATTTTTCCCAATCGCTCAAATTTTTCTTTTGAGTTTCTTGATGTAACTCTGAATAAAGAATAGTTGGCTGCATAAACAAAGGGTCAAAATATGGCTCATCCAGTGGAGATATAACGTGTAGCAACATTAAACTTCCACCCGTTGCTTTTGCTAAAGATACAGCTTCATCAACAACGTGTTGAGTCATATCAGAATTATCAATCGAAACCAAAATTTTTGTAAACATAATAATAGTTAGTTGTTAGTTGTTAGTTGTTAGTTGTTAGTTGTTAGTGGTTAGTTGCTAGGGGATTGGGAATTGGGCTTTGAATTAATAATTCTTAACTCTTAACTCCTAACTCCTAACTCCGGTGGTACTAACTCTTTCTCCCCATGCCCATTTCCCTACTCCATCGAAGCAATTTCTAAAAGCGTTTTCAGCACGGAATCTGGGTTAAGACTCATGGAATCAATTCCTTGCTCTACTAAAAAGCGAGCAAATTCGGGATAGTCGCTGGGTGCTTGTCCGCAGATGCCGATTTTACGTCCGTGTTGCTTTACGGTTGTTATTGCTTTGGCGATCGCCCGCTTGACTGCTTCGTTACGTTCGTCAAATAAATGGGCGACTAATTCCGAATCTCTATCTAAACCAAGAGTTAATTGTGTTAAATCGTTGGAACCGATTGAAAAACCGTCAAACACTTCGCAGAATTCATCAGCCAACTGAACGTTAGAAGGTAACTCGCACATTACATATACTTCTAAGCCGTTTTCACCTTTAACTAAACCGTTTTTCGCCATCTCTGCTAAAACACGGCTACCTTCTTCGGGAGTGCGACAGAATGGAACCATTAAAATCACGTTGGTTAAACCCATTTCGTCACGTACTTTTTTCATAGCGCGACATTCTAAAGCAAAACCTTCGCGGTATTTTGGATCGTAATAACGAGAAGCACCTCGCCATCCTAACATCGGGTTTTCTTCGTGGGGTTCAAATTGTTTTCCACCCAAAAGATTGGAATATTCGTTACTTTTGAAATCACTCAAACGGACAATTACAGGTTTGGGATAAAATGCTGCGGCTATAGTTCCGATTCCTCGCGCTAATTTATCTACAAAGAATTGGGTTTTATCTTCGTAATTGCGAGTTAATTCAAAAATTTTGGATTTCTCGAATTTATCTGTCAACTCATGAAAATGAATTAATGCTAATGGGTGAGCTTTGATATGGTTAGCAATAATAAATTCCATCCTTGCAAGTCCCACACCCGAGTTAGGTATAGCACTTAAACCAAAAGCTTCTTCGGGATTACCCACATTCATCATTATTTTGGTGGAGATGTGGGGCAATTTTTCCAGATGTATTTCTTCTACTTCATAAGGTAGTAAACCCCGGTAAACTTTACCCGTTTCACCTTCAGCACAAGAAACGGTGATATCTTCTCCTGTTGTTAAAGTTGTAGTGGCATTACCGCAACCAACTACTGCCGGAATTCCTAATTCTCTAGCAATAATAGCGCTGTGACAAGTACGACCGCCAGAATTAGTTACTATGGCAGCAGCTTTTTTCATAATCGGTTCCCAATCTGGGTCGGTACGATTTGTTATCAGTACATCTCCTTCTTCAAACAGATTGAGATTATTTACATCAAGGATTACTTTGGCTTTACCTTGTCCGATTGCCGAACCTACGCTACGTCCGGTTAGCAGAGGAGTGGGAGATGGGGGAAGAGGGGGAAGGGGGGATGAATTATTACCTTTGACAAAATGATAAGTACGTAGAACGTTATTAACCTTCTGTGACTGTACCGTTTCTGGACGAGCTTGGACGATAAATAATTCGTTGGTAATACCGTCTTTTGCCCATTCGATATCCATCGGAGTATAGGTACCGCGCACTTTTGAGTAGTGTTCTTCGATTAAGCAAGCCCAATTAGCTAGCTGTAAAATTTCTTCATCCGATAAAGCAAATAAATGGCGATCGCTAACGGGTACGGGAATATTTTTAGTTAATTTTGTCCCACCCATCTCGTAAACCATCTTGATTTCTTTGCTTCCCAAACGTTTTTCTAAGATGGGACGATATCCTTGTTTTAATGTTGGTTTAAATACCAAATATTCATCGGGATTTACTGCACCTTGGACAACGTTTTCACCCAAACCATAGGCTGCTGTAATCAACGCAGCATCTTTAAAACCAGTTTCGGTATCGATGGAAAACATCACGCCAGAAGTTGATAAATCAGAACGTACCATTTTTTGCACGCCGACAGAAAGGGCTACATCAAAATGGTCAAAGCCTTTGATTTGACGGTATGAAATGGCTCTATCAGTAAAAATGGATGCAAAACACTTGTGACAAGATTGCAAAACACCGGGTAATCCGTGAACGTTGAGATAAGTTTCTTGTTGTCCTGCAAAACTAGCATCGGGTAAATCTTCAGCGGTAGCACTGGAACGAACTGCAACATCGGTATCGGTACCGTACTCAGAACAAAGATTTTGGTAAGCTTCGGCTATTGCTTGTTCTAATTCTTTAGGAAAAGAAGTTTGCAACATCAAAATTCTAGCTTTCCTACCTCGTTCTCGCAGGTTGCCAATATCCTCTACATCTAAATCTGCAAATATTTCTCTAAGTTTCGTTTCCAATCCTGCCGAAGAGATAAAATACCGATAAGCGTCAGCCGTAGTCGCAAACCCGGTAGGGACTTTTACACCTTTGGGTTGAAGTTGACAAATCATTTCACCTAAAGAAGCATTCTTTCCGCCAACTTTAGATATATCAGCAATTCCAACTTCATCAAAAGGTAGTACCAAAGCTTGTTCGGTAGAACGAAGACGTTCCGATTTTTGATTAGCCACTGTGTTTCGCATAGCTTGACCTTCCATAACTCAATTTGAGCAATACTGACTTGGACGTTCTTCTTATCCCACACAAATATTTTTATAGTTGGTTAATTTGAGGATTTTGTGAGGGTGCTTTTAAGAGTTAGGAGTTAGGAGTTAGGAGTTAAGAGTTAGGAGTTAATACTTGGGAGTGAATAGTGAGGAATTATTTATATGTCTCCTTGTCTCCTTGTCTCCTTGTCTCCTTGTCCCCCCATCTCCCCATCCCCCCCTGAGCCGCACGCTCCGCGTGTATTGCCTTTCAGGCGACGCAAGCAACAGCTTGCTGACTCGTTAGAGTAACGGGTTGCGCCACTTGCTACAAGTCGGCGGCAGTTGCTACAACGGAGGGAACCTCCGTGCACGCCGCACTGCCTTGGGAACCCGCCCAACGCAGTGGCTTACCATCTTCCTCACAAGTTCCTCAAATTTTCAATTTATAGTCATTGCAATGAAACACCCCTGAATTTAAATAATCATGAATTACTGTCCTTGTTGCAAAGACATACTTTTATCCCATGTAGATACAAATGGAAGTTACTGGTTTTGCCGGAGTTGTTGGCAAGCTATGCCAGTATGTAGTAGCAAAAAATCTGTCTCACCCACAGAGACGATAGCTGGGGAATTACCAACACAATTAAATCCTACTCAAAGAACTAATCACCTAATGTCTTACCAAAGAAAAAACGTTAGGACTTATCCTCATTTATTAGCAAGTTAAAACCATCAATTAATTGAATTATTTATTTCAAATCATGTTTATTTAACTATTTAATAAACAGGCGGAGCTTTCAAATAATGACCCATAATACTAACAATAAAATCATCATGGATAAAATACCTCCCAGGCAAATTTGGGAGGTACATAAACACCATCTTAAATTACATCGAAGCCGCTTCCATTACTAAAGAATCAGTTGCATCTTCATGAATTGGTCCTTGAATTGTCAAAACAGAACAAGGAGCATGATGCAGTACATAATTGCTAACACTACCCAAGAAAAATTCAGCTAATCCAGTACGTCCATGACGACCTATCAAAATCAAGTCAACTTCTCGACCGCTCGCAACTTTACAAATCATAAATCCAGGAGAACCAGTAGCTTGAACGTATTCAACCTCCACACCGCAAGTCCTAGCTCTTTTTGCAAAGGATTGTAACAACTCAAGACTTTTTTGTTCTAAAGCTTCTAATCTTTGCATATAGTAATTAACTGCGGTTTCACCATGTATAGTCGGATGATAACCATGTGCCGCAATATATCCTGGTTCGGGATATATTTCAGTAAAGGGGGGTACTACGTTAGTAAGTATTAGTTGGGCATTGGTTGCTAAGGCTAAAGAAATAGCTTCATGTAAAACATTTTGATTGGTGTCTCCATCATCTATGGCAACTAAAATTTTATTAAACATATTATTTACCTCTTATGTGACAATGCGAAAAGGAATATTTTGATATTTGTTCGCTGTTACTAAACCATCTAATTTAAGGTTAAATCTAAAATTTGAGGAAGTTGTGAGGAAACTCAAAATATTGAGCCGTTTTGCAGAGAGGGATTTTAAAATAAAGCAGCCAGAATGGTATGATTAACAATTAATTTTAAATAAAATATGCAAAATAATTAAATAACAATTATATTTTGTAACTGAGATTCAAATATTTTATCTTCTATTATAAAATTAAAGATAGTAAAACCCTTCATACTTGATTAAATAAAGAACCGTTCTAAACTCTTATTAAATATCAACTGCCCCAAACCATGAAAATTCTAGTTGTCGAAGATGATGAACTTGTAGCTCAAGCGCTGAGTGCGGTGCTAACTCATCACAATTATGCAGTGGAAATTGCTTCGGATGGAGAAACGGGTTGGGAATTGGTTCAAGCTTTTGACTACGATTTAATTATTTTAGATATCACCTTACCGAAACTGGACGGTATTAGCCTTTGCCAAAAAATCCGTTCTGGTGGCTGGTTGATTCCCATTATGTTGGTAACGGGATGCGATAGTCCCCATGAAAAAGCAACTGGTTTGGATGCTGGTGCTGATGACTATGTAGTTAAACCTTTTGAGGAAGAGGAATTAGTAGCTCGCGTTAGAGCATTATTACGAAGGGGAAAAGTAAATTTACAGCCAGTATTAGAATGGGGCAGTTTACGACTCGATCCTACTAGTTGTGAAGTTGATTATGACACAAAAAATTTATCTTTAACTCCCAAAGAATATTCATTATTAGAGCTATTTTTACGCAACAGCCGCCGTGTATTTAGCTGTGGAATGATTTTAGAACATTTGTGGTCTTACGAAGATATTCCTTCGGAAGAAGCAGTTCGCACTCACATAAAAGGATTGCGAATGAAGCTGAAAGCTGCGGGTGCCCCTGGTAATTTGATTGAAACTGTATATGGTATTGGTTATAGATTAAAACCCCAGGAAGAGAAGACAGGGGGACAAGGGGACAAGGGGACAAGGGGACAAGGAAATGAGGAAGAAAAATCGAGTTCTCAAGTAACCAAAGCTCAAACTCTAAATGCTGTAGCTGGAGTTTGGGAAAAATATAAAGGAAGAGTTTCCGATCAGGTAAATGTATTGCTCGAAGCCGTACAAGCATTAGACAAAGATGAATTATTAACCAAAGAATTGCATTCTCAAGCAACAGCAGAGGCACACACCTTAGCTGGTTCTTTGGGTACTTTTGGCTTTGCGAATGGTTCTAAATTAGCGCGTGAGATCGAACATTTGCTTAAAGCAGATAAGATTTTAGATAAAACAGAAATAGCCCAACTTGGTGCAAAAGTTAAAGCTTTACTTGCTGAAATTAATTTGCCTATTTCTGAAGTTGCAACTCCTAGTAATACTTATGAATTAGATGAGCGTCCCGTTCTCTTAATCGTTGATACTTTTCAAAAAATAACCGAAGATTTGGTTAATAAAGCTGCCGATTCGGGATTGCAAACTAAGATTGTTAATAGCATTTCATCGGCAAGACAAAAACTCTATCAGGAACATCCAAACGTAGCAGTAGTTGATGCTGAGATTTTGGATTCAGATGATGGTTTAAATTTATTAGCAGAATTTAAAAATCGTAAACCTGCAATTCCTGTAATAATTTTAAGTCAACAAACAGGAAATCATCAGCAAATTATCAAGGATAATGAAAATGTAGTATTACAAAAAGCCGCATCTTCAGAAGAAATTTTAGACAGTGCAAAGCAATTAATAAAACAGTCGGAAACAGCACAGACAAAAATATTAGCTGTAGATGATGACCCTAAGATTTTAGAAATCCTGCAAAAATTACTCAAACATTGGGGAATCACCATTAAAACTTTAGTAGAACCACAAAAGTTCTGGGAAACTTTAGAAGAAGTACAGCCAGATTTATTAATTTTAGATGTAGAAATGCCCGGATTTAGCGGGATTGAACTTTGTAATGAAGTTCGCAATCATTCACGCTGGAGCGAGCTACCAATATTGTTTCTAACAGTTCATAATCAATCTGAAATTGTCAATCAAGTTTTTTGCGTTGGTGCGGATGATTTTGTTAGTAAACCAATTGTAGGACCGGAATTAGTAACTCGAATTGTCAACCGTTTGGAAAGAATTAAATCTCAAGAAAGGTTGATAAAACAACGAGAAAAATATAGCAAAAGCGAATCGGAACGCTGGCGAAAAATATTTGATACTTCACCTGAGTGCATTAAATTGATTGCTGCCGATGGAACTTTATTAGAAATGAATCCTGCCGGTTTCGCGATAATTGGAGCGGATGAAACTGCAATTGGTAAAAATATTTATTCTGTAGTTTTACCGCAATATCGTCAAGCTTTTGAAGATTTAAATAAAAGCGTTTGTCAAGGGAATGAGGGGAGTTTGCAATTTGAAATAATCGGCTCTCAAGGTAAACACCGGATTTTAGAAACTCATGGGGTACCTTTACTCAATCCAGAAAATGGTGAATTAGTTCAATTGGCAATTACGCGAGATATTTCAAAACAAAAACAAGCTGAAGTAGAAAAAGAAAGAATTAATCAGTTACTCAAAGCCAAAGTTGAACAGCAAGCAGCTATAGCTAAATTAGGACAGTCGGCTTTAACAAATAAAGATATATCTACTTTAATGGATGAAACTGTAGCGCTGGTTGCTCAAAGTTTAGGTATAGAATTCTGTCATGTGTTGGAAAATTTACCGTCGGGTAATGCGATGTTGCTGCGTGGGGGAGTTGGTTGGAATCAAGGGTTAGTAGGATTAGCGCTGTTAAGTTTTGATAATTCGCTAGTAACGAGAGAACCTGTTATTGTCGAAGACTTGCGTAAAGAAACTAGATTCAACAGTCCGACTTTATTAAAAGAACATGGAATTATTAGCGGTGCAACCGTACCAATTTTTTCAATTGGCGGTAATTATGGCGTTTTAGGTGTATATACGAATCATTTGCGTGACTTCAACCAAGATGACATTTATTTTTTACAAGCCATTGCAAACCTGCTTTCGGGCGCTATAGAAAAACATCAGACGGAAACTACTTTACGTAAAAAATCGCAAGAGTTAGAAAACAGAGTAGCCGAACGAACAGCAGAATTAGTGAAAATGAATGAATCCTTACAATTAGAACTAGGGGAGCGTCAACGAGCGCAAGTGCAATTTTCTGGGATTGTAGACATTGCTTGGGATGCAATAATTTGTATTGATAGCAATCGGTGCATTACTTTATTTAATCAAGGTGCCGAAAACATTTTTGGGTATTCGGTTGCGGAATTACTGGGAAAACCTTTAGATTTACTTTTACCAGAACTTACGATAGAAACTCATCTTCATCATGTAAAGAATTTTGGTAATTCCGAGGCCAAATCTCGAAAAATGGGCGAACGTCACCAAATTTACGGTAAGCGTAAGGATGGTAGCGAATTTTCTGCCGAGGCTTCGATTTCAAAGTTAAATTTAGGCAATAAAACGGTTTATACAGTTTACTTACAAGATGTTAGCCATCGCAAACAGATTGAACGCATGAAAAATGATTTTGTTTCAGTAGTTTCTCATGAACTTCGCACCCCTTTGACTTCAATTCATGGTTCTTTAGGAATGCTGAATACCGATTTAATACCTATGTGTTCCGAAGATGGTAAACGCTTAGTACAAATTGCTACTGATAGTACAGAACGCTTGGTAAGACTAATCAACGATATTCTCGATATCGAACGGATTGAATCGGGAAAAATCACAATGTCTAAGCAAAGCTGCGATCTAACTGAATTAATAACACAAGCACTAAATTTAGTTCAACCTTTAGCCGATAAAGCGCAAGTCAAATTATTAATAGAAAATTCTTCTTTACAAGTACTAGTAGACGGTGATAGGTTTATTCAAATTTTGACAAACTTACTTAGTAACGCAATTCGATTTTCCGAGCCAGGTGATACGGTTAGTTTAACAGCAACCGAGCAAAAATCGGAAATATTAATTGCAGTCCAAGATAGCGGAAGTGGTATTCCTGAAGATAAATTAGAAATTATTTTCGAGCGTTTTCAACAAGTAGATTCTTCAGATTCGCGCAATCACGAAGGTACTGGTTTAGGTTTAGCAATTTGTCGCAGTATAGTAGAAATGCATGGAGGTAAAATTTGGGTAGAGAGTAATTTAGGAGTTGGTAGCACTTTTTATCTCACTTTACCAAAGAACAATTAACAATGAGTAGTTAACAGTGAGTATAATTAAAACTATTAAAAAATATTTATATTAACAATGACAGTAAAAAAGATATTAGTAGTTGATAACGAAGAATACATTCGAGAAGTTACCAAAATTTGTTTGCAGACTACTGCTAAATGGCAAGTGATAATAGCCAGTTCTGGAACAGAAGGAATTCAAAAAGCCGAAATCGAAAAACCAGATGCTATCCTTTTAGACGTAATGATGCCAGACATGGACGGCATTACCACTTTTAAATATTTACAAGAAAACTCAACGACCAAGGAAATACCAGTAATTTTGCTTACAGCTAAAGTACAAAATGCTGACCGTAGCCGCTATAATGATTTAGGAATTAAAGCGGCGATCGCCAAACCTTTTAGCCCCCTAACATTAGCCCAAGAAATTTCCCAAGTTCTCGGCTGGAACAGTGAACAGTGAACAGTGAACAGTGAACAGTGAACAGTGAGCAGTGAACAGTGAACAGTGAGCAGTGAACAGTGAACAGTGAGCAGTGAACAGTTTTTTATTTATACTCCTAACTCCTAACTCCTAATTCATAACTCCTAACTCCTTACTCCTTCCCTTTTCCTCACAAGTTCCTCAAATTATTTTCCTACTTTAAAAGTAGAGCCAAGAAAAAAGGCTCGCTAACCAAAATTGTTATCGGGATTGCAGGGAGGAATTATATGTCTGAAAGAAGCTGGCATCCACGCAAAGAGATAGATGCTCTACGCCATCACATGAATAATCTGTTTGATGAGGTTATGCATGGAAGTACTAAAAAAGCTGATAGTCATGCTCTGAGTTCTATTCCTAAAGTGGAAAATGCAACTTGGGAACCAGCAATTGAAATTAAAGAAACGGATTCAAATCTGATTCTTCAAGCTCAAGTACCTGGTATAGAACCATCATATTTGGATATTCATGTAACTAAAGATGCTGTTTCTATTTCCGGGGAACATGAAGAACAAAAAGTTTACAACGAAAAGGGTATTTACCGTACTGAATTTGAATACGGACACTTTCAACGCATAATACCTTTACCGATGTGCGTTGAATACAACAATGTGAAAGCGGAAATTCACAACGGACTTTTAACTTTGAGCTTACCCAAATCTCATGCTGAAAAACATGATGTGGTCAAACTTGATTTGACTATGCAAGAAAGAGCGCGTGAATCAATGGTTAAACAGCGTCAACAAGAAGAACACATTGAAGAAACAATGCATTCTCGGGCTGAAGAGGAATTAGAAAATCCTCATGATGCTGAAATTTCAGAATCAGCAAGATTAACTATGAACAAGCAACTTCAACACCCAGAACATTTAGAAGAAACAATGCACGCTCGAACCAAAGCCCAAATAAATGCACCTTCGTAATCTACCATTTAAATAACTTAAAAAATATACAGGGTGTTTTCCAGGATGAGGTATCGGGGTAAATCTGAAATTTAATAATTTACTCATTAATAATGTAGGAGAAAAAATTATGAAAACCCAAAATACCCGTCCTGTTCAGCAAAATATCTTCATAATTTACATACTCTCATTACTGAGTTTAATCGCAACTGTAGTTTGGTTGAATGGAGTAGGTGTTAATAAAAATTCAAATACTACGGAAACAATTCCAACTCCCACACCCGAACAAGTCAAAAAATCGCCCATCACCAAAGAAAACAATACAGTTCCAAAACCAACTGTTCCATTTACAATTCCTAAAAGAACTGAAAAGTTTACTCCCAAGGATATTACAGTCGCAATAGAATTACAGCCGAAAGCTTACTTATTGCAAGTCGAAGATGAAAAAATTAGTTTGATTCCCCAATCGGTTGCAATTGAAAAGGGAGCATCGAAAGAAGCTGCATTAAAACAAGCTTTGAACCAGCTTTTTGATACAACTCAAAACAATCAATTTGCTTCGACAATTCCAGCAGGAACTAAATTATTGGGTTTACGAATTGACGATACAGGAATTCATGTAAATCTGTCCGATGAATTTCGCTATGGTGGTGGCTCCACTTCGATGATTTATCGTGTAGCTCAAGTACTTTACACTGCTTCAAGTATTGACGAGTCAGCTAATATTTACCTTTCTGTTGAAGATGAATTATTAGATGAAGAAAATCCTCTTGGTGGTGAAGGATTAATATTAGCAGAACCGCTAACAAGACAAAAGTTTGTTGAAGATTTTTCTATTAACTAAACCAATAAAAAAGGAGAATACTCGTATGTCTACCGCATCTAAAGCTAAAAGAATGATTAAATCAGTTGTAGAAATTCCTCAAAAGTTGATTAAATTTGCAACTAATGGAATAAGTCGAATCTTTAGCCCTAGCGACGATGATTATCCCAAATCAGGTGTACAGCCATATGACGGCGATTCAGCCGACAACAGACACTATTAAGCATTGAAAAAAGTTTACTTGAAAGAAGCAATGAGCGGGTTAAGATTATTTCTAGCCCGCTTTATGCAAATAGTTGTCCGTTTTTTTATAAAATTATAAATAATTATAAATAATGGTAAGTGAATCTATCCCAACTTTAATTAAACAAATGCTAAAACCGGATTTTTATCCGCATCCGGTTAGCAAAAAAATACAGTTAGTTCAAACTCATATTTCTTATATTTTATTAACTGGTGATTATGCCTACAAAGTCAAAAAACCTGTGAATTTTGGCTTTTTAGATTTTTCCACTCTGGAGAAGCGCTCGCATTTTTGTCAAGAAGAATTGCGGTTGAATAAAAGGGGAGCAGCACCACTATATTTGGAAGTTTTGCCTATTACTCAAGACCGCGAACAATATCATCTAGGAGGTACATTTGAGCCTGTAGAATACGCGCTAAAGATGCATCAGTTCCCTCAAGAGGGGTTGTTCAGTACTATGCTCGAACAAGGGAAATTAAATGAGTCGCATATAGAAGAGTTAGGTAAAGTTGTAGCTCGCTATCATTCTCAAACCCAAACGTCGGATTACATCCGCAGTTTTGGTGAAGTTGATAAAGTTAGACGCTCAATTGACGAGAACTATGAAGTAACTAGTAAATATATCCCAAAAGCGCAAACAGAAACTCAGTATAAAGAAACTAAAGCTTATACCGATAACTTTTTTACTCAACATCCAGAATTATTTGTCAATCGCATCAAAAATGATTGTATTCGTGAGTGTCATGGAGATTTACACTTACACAATATCTGTATGTGGCATTCGCAAATCTTACTATTTGACTGTATTGAATTTAACGAATCATTCAGATTTGTTGATGTTATCTACGACATCGCTTTTACAGTCATGGATTTGGAAGCTCGTGAAAGAAAAGATTTAGCTAATATTTTTTTAAATACATACTTAGAACAGACAGGAGACTGGGAAGGTTTACAGTTACTACCCCTATATTTGAGCAGACAAGCTTATGTCAGAGCCAAGGTAAATTCATTTTTACTTGACGAGTCAGAAGTTTCTGCGGATGTAAAAGAAGAGTCGAGAAAAATTGCTGCTGATTATTATAAACAAGCTTGGAATTATACTAAGCCCCGACAAGGTAAGCTATTTTTAATGTCCGGAGTTTCCGGTTCCGGTAAAAGTACAGTTGCTCGCTATTTATCTCCGAAGTTAGGAGCGATACGAATCCGTTCTGATGCTGTTCGCAAACATTTAGCAGGAATACCTTTATTAGAAAGAGGCAGCGATAAATTATATACCGAAGCAATGTCGTCAAAAACTTACAGTAAACTCTTAGAGTTAGGAATAATGCTGACAACTCAGGGATTTACGGTAATTTTAGATGCTAAGTACGACAAACAAAATATTCGCGCTGATGCGATCGCCGCAGCTAAGAAACATCAAATTCCTCTGAAAATTATTCAGTGTACTGCACCCGAAGAAATTTTGCGCGATCGCCTAAATCAGCGGAGTGGTGATATTACTGATGCTACTGCTAATCTATTGTCATCACAGCTACAGAATGCAGAACCATTTTCAGATCAAGAAAAAAGTTATTTAAAAATTTTAGACACAACCCAGCCACGAGAGAAACAACTAGAAGAAGTGATTCGTTAATAGCTAAACAGACGTTACTTGGTAGTAAAAAAATATCAGTTTTAATCCTTGTTTCTCCCTGAAGTCATCATGTTCATAATGACTTTTATTACGTGCAATGTACTTATGAGTGGTAAATCATGTTAAATCTATGACGGAGGGTCGATATGCACGAATACAACCATGCAGCTAGTAGAAAAGCACGTCATAAATTTTTACCATAGATATTGGCCAGAATACGACCAGCTTTGTTTAAATTCCAACAAAATTCGTAACCAAGGGCTTTATATACAACGTCAATCATGGTTTTACGGTCATGGTGTAATTAAGTTCGGCAAAACAGAGTTACACAAAAACATCGACGCATTGATGAAACAAACAGCTTGTTATCATAACTTGCCTGCATTTCTAGCTCAACAGGTGATGAAATCGGTCAATGAAGAATGGACAAGCTTTTTTAATGCAATAAAACAATGGAAACTGGATAAAAGTGGTGAGACTAGTTGGGGGTGTCGGTTTCCGTCCCCCAAACTAGCGAACCCGGAGGGTTTTACTGGTAGACTGTCACTACCAAAATATAAACCACGTAACACCGATAGTGACAGCATAAATTGAATTTGCTCGCACCTATTATATTAATGGGATATTCCACGCTCAATTTGCTATTAAAGCGGAGATCGTAATGTCTAAGGTATCTACTAGTTTATATTGGTGGCAATGTCTGGCAATTTTAGTTGGAAGTTTGATTGCTTTATATCCAGATAGCTCGGTGGCTCAAATTACCCCGGATGCAACTCTTCCCAATAATTCCCAGGTCAACGAAGTTAACAAAACTTTTAATATCACCGGAGGAACTTCTGCGGGGGGTAATTTATTCCACAGCTTCCAAGAATTTTCGATTCCTACTGGTAGGGAAGCAGTTTTTAATAATGGTGCGGATATTCAAAATATTCTGACCAGAGTTACAGGTAATTCTATTTCTAATATTGATGGTTTAATCAAAGCTAACGGTAGCGCTAATCTGTTTTTGATGAATCCCAATGGAATTGTATTTGGCGAAAATGCAGAGTTGAATATTGGTGGTTCGTTTTTTGGCACATCTGCCGAAAGTATGAAATTTAGCGATGGCTCTGAATTTAGTGCGGTAAATCCTCAACAAGAACCTTTGTTAACTGTTAATGTGCCTTTGGGTTTGCAGTATGGAACTAATGCCCGAAACATTCAAATACAGGGTTCTAATCTACAGGTAAATAACAATCAGTTGTTAGCGTTGATAGGTGGCAATGTCAGTGCAGATAGCGCAACTATACAGGCTATTGGCGGTCAAATCGAATTGGGAGGATTAGCAGCGCCAGGGACAATATTATTAAATACTGAAAATACTGGGAATATAAATAATAATTTAAGTTTTCCTGCGGAAGTAGCGCGAGGTGATATTTTACTTACTAACGGAACGCAGGTAAATGTTGCGGCATCTGGTGGTGGTAGTATTGCCATAAATGCTCGTAACTTAGATATATTGGGCAGGAGCGCTGTGAATGCAGGTATTGCTGAAAATGTGGGAACGGCTGATACAGTTGCAGGGGATATTAACGTCAATACAAATGCAATCACCCTAGAAAATTCGAGCTTGATTCAAAACATTGTAAATACAGGAGCTACTGGTAATGCTGGAAAAATTAATGTAGTGACTGACTCGCTGAATTTACTCACTGGCTCCCAACTATTTAGCAGTAGTCTGGCGAAAGGAAATGGGGGTAACGTGAATGTTCGCGCCCAAAATACGGTTTCCTTTGATTCTGCTGGTAACAATACTAGTACTAGTGGGATTATTAGTTCAATTGGGGAAGAGGGAGAAGGTAGAGCGGGAGATATTAATATCACTAGCGGCTCATTTTCAATAACTAACGGCGCTCAACTCAACTCTATTACCTTTGGTCAAGGTGATGCAGGTAATATAACAATTAATGCCTCCGATGCGGTTAGCTTTGACGGAGGAAATGCAGGAGCTAGCGGAATAATCAGTTCAGTGACACCATCAGGAGTTGGTAAGGCTGGTGACATTAATATTACTGCTGCAAGTGTTTCGGTAACTAACGGCGCTCAATTGAATGCTCTTACATTAGGAAGGGGAGATGCAGGTAACGTAAATATCAATGCTCGTGAGACGGTTTCTATTGATGGAGAAAGAAGATTAAGTACAACAGCAGCCGCCAGTGCAATATTAACCTCAGTCGCGGGTAATGAAAATAGTGGTTTTCCGGATTTACTACCAGCCATAGGAGACGGAGGGGACATCAGAATTACCGCACAATCCCTTTCAATAACTAATGGTGCAGAGCTAAATAGTATTACCAAAGGAACGGGGAATGCAGGAAATATTTATATAGAGACTCGCGATACTATTTTTTTGGATGGAGAAAATAGCAATCAAGGAGCTAGTGGGATACTTAGCTCGGTGGATGCTAATTTAGATACCACTCAACCTCCAGCTATAGGTAATGGAGGCGATGTAAACATTACCACCAAATCGCTTTCTATTCAGAGAGGGGCTGGAATATTTACGAATACACAGGCACAAGGTAATGCGGGTAATGTAAATATTAATGCTCGCGACACCATTTCTTTTGATGGTATAAACAGCGCTGGAGGTGCGAGTGGAATATTTAGTTCGGTGGATGATAATTTAGGAACTGAAAAACCTCCAGCCAGAGGAAACGGAGGTGATATAAAGATTACTGCTAATTCTCTATCGGCAACTAACGGTAGCGGAGTTTTTGCTACTACTGCTGGAAGAGGAGATGCAGGTAACGTAAATATCAATGCTCGTGAAACTATTTCCTTGGATGGTATAAATAGCAATGGAGGCTCAAGCGGGGTGTTTAGTGATGTGAAATTAGGAGCCGTAGGTAATGGTAGAAATATTGAAATTACAGCTAACGAGTTGTTTGTCACAAATGATGCCATAGTTTCTACTACCAATGAGGGTGATGGTGCAGCAGGAAATATAAGAGTCAATGCTAATTCTATTAATTTAGAAAAAGGTACTCTTAGCTCCGATACGGTGGGAGCGGAAGGTAATATTAATTTACGTACAACAGATTCTTTATTGTTGCGTCGCGATAGCAATATTACCACTGAAGCCAGAGGAGAAAATGTTATCGGTGGTAATATCAATATTGATAGTGGAGTGGTAACAGTTTTAGAAAATAGCCGCATCAGCGCTAACTCCGCAGATTCCCGTGGAGGAAGAGTCAATATCGACACCGAGGGTCTTTATGGTACTCAGACTTGGTATCCAGAAGCTTTTAGAGGTTTCATTACCGCAACCGGAGCAACGCCGGATTTAAGCGGTGAAATAGAAGTTAATACCGAAATCGACGCTACACAAGCTCTAACTGAACTTCCGATTAATTTAGTTGATGCTTCCAATCAAATAAATACGGCTTGTAATCCCGGAGGTTCGCAGTTTGATAACGAGTTCGTGGTTACGGGAAGGGGTGGTTTACCCATGAATCCGACGGAAATATTACAAGAAACTAATACTTTGTCTAATTCTTGGGTGAGATTAAAACCGCAAGCAGAAAATGCTGCAAATACAGTAATCAAGCCATCACCACCAACAGTTTCCAATAACCATCAAGTTACTCGAAGAAATCAAATTGTAGAAGCTACTGGTTGGATAGTTGATAAAGATGGGAATATAGAATTTGTTGCCCAAGCGAATCCAATCAATCCTAAGTTTCGGCAAATTCCTGTTTCTTGCTCAGCATCTAAGTGAATAATTTGATCTTGTTCGTACCTATATTATTGTTAGAGGATTTAGGAGCAAATGGAAATTGTAGTTGAAACTTTATTTGCGGTATATGTAAATAGTCCAGTCGCTCAAATTACTCCAGGTAATTTTTTGACTGGTTTACTACAAGATACTTTTTAGCGATCGCGCCTATTCTCACACAACTATTCTTGTGCATTAACTAAAAAAAGGAGCAATTTTTATGGTTAGTTACG
Source organism: uncultured Rivularia sp. (assembly GCA_964395005.1). Taxonomy (GTDB): domain Bacteria; phylum Cyanobacteriota; class Cyanobacteriia; order Cyanobacteriales; family Nostocaceae; genus Rivularia. Next base: position 11,543 of record CAYMZW010000015.1, on the reverse strand, counting down.
AAGCAAAGAAGTTAGCTGCAAATAGTTTTCTTCATTCCCAAGGATGGAATAGTTTTGAACAATATCCCCGCCAAATGGCTGATGTAAATGGTGATGGACGTGCCGATATTATTGGCTTTGGTTATGACAATGTTGTGGTTGCTTTAGGTCAAACCGATGGTACTTTTACTTCGACGATTACGGCTAAAAACGACCATTTTACTACTAGTCAGGGGGGTTGGGATAGCTTTGATAGATATCCCCGTCAAGTCGCCGATGTAAATGGAGATAATCGTGCTGATATTGTTGGCTTTGGTTATGACAATGTTGTAGTTTCTTTAGGTCAAACCGATGGTACTTTTGGTTCGACAATCATAGCTAAAAATGACCATTTTACCGAAAGTCAAGGAGGATGGAATAGTTTTGATAGATATCCCCGTCAAGTCGCCGATGTAAATGGAGATAATCGTGCGGATATTATTGGTTTTGGCTATGACAATGTTGTAGTTTCTTTAGGTCAAACCGACGGTACTTTTGGTTCGACAATTATAGCTAAAAATGACCATTTTACCGAGAGTCAGGGAGGATGGAACAGCTTTGATAGATATCCCCGTCAAGTTGCCGATGTGAATGGAGATAATCGTGCGGATATTATTGGTTTTGGCTATGACAATGTTGTAGTTGCTTTAGGTCAAAGCGACGGTACTTTTGGTTCGACGATTATAGCTAAAAATGATGCTTTTACCGAAAGTCAGGGAGGATGGAACAGCTTCGATAAATATCCCCGTCAAGTGAGGGACGTAAATAATGATGGACGTGCAGATATTATTGGTTTCTCAGATAACGATGTTGTGGTTGCTTTAGGTCAAAGCGACGGTACTTTTGGTTCGACGACTGTAGTTAAAAATGATGATTTTACTATAAATCAAGGAGGTTGGAATACTTTTGATGGATATCCCCGCCAAGTCGCCGATGTGAACGGAGATGGTAGTGGTGATATTGTCGGTTTTAAAGAAGATGGAGCCTATGTTTCTTTAGCTAGCGATGGGAGTGGGGGAGTTACTCCACCTCCACAAACTGATGGAAATATTGTTGGTGGATACGTGGGAAGTTGGGATATTAATGAAAATACCAAACCAAATATTATTGCGACGGCTGACAAACTGACCCATTTATTCTATGCTTTTGCCGATGTTACCGCTGAAGGTGAAGTTAGATTAAAAAACAATCGGGAAGGTGATATAAGTTTTCTTCAATCCATCAAGGCTCAAAATCCCAATCTTAAAATAATAGTTTCTATCGGTGGTGCAAAAGATGAGGGAGGGTATGATGAGAGTTTAGATTTTTCTAGCGTAGCTTCCGATCCACAAAAGCTGGCAAACTTTACCCAATCTACCGTAGATTTCATGCAAAATAATGGATTTGACGGTATCGATATTGACTGGGAGTTCCCTAAAAAGGAAGAAAACAACGATTATTTGCAAATGTTGGGGGACTTACGTCAAGCAGTAGACAGCGCATCTGTTGCAGACGGTAAAAATTACGAGTTAAGTACTGCTCTTTCTGCTTCTCCTTACACGTTATCCCCATCTGACTACGGCGTGAACCCTTACGATTTCAACCCTACTTTTTTGAAAACAACTTCGGAGTATGTTGATTTTATCAACGTCATGAGTTATGACTACCATATTCCTACGCAACAAGGAGAACTGAAGATGGCAAATCATCAGGCTGCTTTGTACGCAAATCCCAACGATACTTACTACAACAGCAGTAAATTAAATGTTAGCTGGGGTATTGAGCAATATTTAAATGCTGGTGTTGAAGCCGAAGATATTGTTCTTGGGGCTCCTCTCTATAGTTGGAGATGGGATGAAGTTAACCCTGGAGCTAATAACGACGGTTTATTTGAAACCGGTACTCCAGTCGAAGAAGCAATTTTATACAAAGACCTCTACAATAAACTGGATACAGACAGTAATTATCAACGTTATTGGGACGATAGCGCTAAAGTTCCTTATGTTTATAATTCTCAAACGCAAGAATTCAGCACCTACGAAGATAAACAATCAATTTTGGGCAAAATTGATTATATCGAGCAACAAGAACTTGGTGGAATGTTCTTCTGGCAAATCGGTGGTGACTTGCCCATAAGTAGTCCTGATTCTTTAATTAATGTTGCTGCTTCTAACTTGTTGGAATAAAAGATGTAGCATTTGATTTAATTAATTCCGACGGGTTTGTTTTTTTAATAACATATTGCGGAGACGTTATGTATAACGTCTCTACACAATTTCTGGAGAAATAAACTTTCAGGTAGTGCGTGACGCTGATATTCTTAAATTAATGCCAGAATAATTTGTTGATGCGTTACGCACTATATAATCATAAATAATTATAAACTTTAGAATTCTTATAATTTTTTGCTACCTATTACCTATCTTATAGATACTATAAGTGCTTAACCAAGAATTATATGATTAATCAAGATAAACATATTAAGAATCAGCATCCTCAACAATTCCCTAAGATTATTGTCAAAAACATTACTAAAAATATCATCCTATTTACTCTTGCTTTTTTATTAGTTATTACTCCCACCACTTTCGCTAAACAACCAGAATCAATTTCCTTAAATCAAGCTCAGAATATTAAATCCAAATCCTCAACTACAAATCCCGAACAACTTCTCGAACAAGGAGAAGCACTTTACCAAACTGGGAATTTAAAAAAGGCGATCGCAATTCTTGAGCAAGCTGCAAAGATATTTCAACAAGAGAATAATAACCTGGGACAAGCCGCAGCGCTGACTAATCTTTCTCTAATTTATCAAAAACTAGGTAATTGGGAGCAAGCAAATACAGTTATCAATCAAAGTTTGAATTTACTTGGTTGGGATAATTCTGTTTCACAACAGAATATTAACAAGGATAATTCAGAATTATGGCAAATCATCGCCCAAACTCTTGATATTCGAGCCGGATTGTTACTCAAAGCCGGAAATCCATCAGAATCTTTAGAAATATCGCAGCAAACAGAGCAAATATGGGGAAAGTTGGGGGATCGAACTAAACTTACTTCTAGTCGTATTAACCAAGCACAAGCTTCACGAGTTGCTGGTTTTTATCGTCGCAGCCTAAATATATTAAAGGAAATATCACAAAATTTACAAGCTCAACCGGATTCCCCCGTGAAGGTAGCAATTTTACGAACTTTGGGAAATACTCATCAACAGTTAGGTAATTTAGAAGAATCCCAAGAAGTTTTATTAACAAGTTTAGATATTGCTCGTAGTCAGCAATTATCCTCAGAAATTGCTTTGATACAGTTGAATCTTGGGAATACTTTTAGGTTGTTAGATAACTCAAATAATGATAATAAGCAAATCGCAATTAATTATTATCAACAAGCTGCTCAAACTGCATCGAATCCCCTGACAAAAATTCAAGCTCAAATTAATCAACTCAGCTTACTTGTTGAAGAAGAAAAAATCAAGCAGGCAAAAACATTAGTACCAAAAATTCAATCTCAACTATCTAAATTACCAGAAAATCAAGCTGGTATTTATGCACGGATAAATTTTGCTCGCACTTTAACAAAAGCTAAAATTAGCAGTAACAAAGATATTGCCCAAATTTTAGCAACAGGCGTACAACAAGCCAAAAATATAGGTGATGAGCGTGCCCAATCCTATGCTTTAGGTAGCTTAGGAGAAATTTACGAGCAAAGTAATCAATCGTCAGAAGCAAGAAATTTAACTCAAAAAGCCTTATTTATCGCTCAAAAAAACAAAGCCCCAGATATAGCTTACCTTTGGGAATGGCAATTAGGACGCTTGCTTAAAAACAACGGAAATATTCAAGCTGCCATATCTGCATATGATAGCGCAGTGGTAAACCTTAATTCACTTCGCACCGATTTAACAGCAGTTAACCGAGAAGTACAGTTTAATTTTCGCGATACTGTAGAACCAATTTATCGCGAGTCGGTAGAACTACTTTTACAGCCAAAAAGTGGAGCAAAACCCGATTTAGATAAAGTACGCAAGCGAATAGAAGCTTTACAATTAGCAGAGCTTGATAATTATTTTCGAGAAGCTTGTTTAAACAATAAATCTGTTCCACTTGATGAAGTTGTAGACCGGGATAATATAGATACTGCCATATTTTACCCGATTATTTTAGGCGAACGATTAGAAATTATTTTAAAGCTTCCCAATCAACAATTAATCCATAAAACTTCTACAATCAGCAGTCAAGAATTAGAGAAATTGATTGCACAAATGCGAGACAAAATAGTTGAACCTGATGGAAATATAAAATTTAAACAAGCTTCCATAGGTCTTTATAACTTGTTAATTAAACCAATTGAAACCGAATTAAATAATAGTAAAATTAAAACTTTAGTATTTATCCCCGATGGTTCTCTGCGAAATATTCCGATGGCTGCACTGTACGATGGTGAAGAGTATTTAGTCCAAAATTATGCTATCGCTATTAGTCCCGGCTTACAGTTATTTACCCCCAAATCTTTAACAAGACAAAAACTAAATGCTCTGGCTGGAGGACTATCAAAAATACCCGAAAACAAAAAAGATGAATTTTCAGAACTTCCTTATGTCACCCAAGAATTAACATCAATACAAGAGTTAGGATTGTCAAAAGTTACGCTATATAATAACCAATTTACAACTAAGATTTTATCAGAAAAAATCAACGATCAACCCTTTCAAGTGCTTCACTTTGCCACTCACGGACAGTTTAGCTCAAACCCAAAGGAGACTTTTATATTAGCATCAGATAAACGCATTGAAGTTGCAGAACTAGACGATTTACTTAAAAGTAGGGAGCTAAAACGAGCAGAACCAATCGAACTACTTGTTTTGAGCGCTTGCGAAACAGCAACAGGAGATAATCGTGCTGCTTTGGGATTAGCGGGAGTTGCTTTAAGTGCAGGTGCGAGGAGTACTTTAGCTTCTTTATGGCAGATTGGTGATGATTCCACAGCTTATTTTATTAATGAATTTTATAAGCAGTTAATAAGTGGTGAAGCTGAAACCACCGCAGAAGCTTTACGAGCAGCTCAATTAAAACTGCTCGAAGATCGTGATTACAACCGTCCGATGTTCTGGGCTGCTTACGTTTTGGTTGGTAATTGGCTGTAATAAAAACTTTTACTATATGTACTTGAAATTAATCCACGAAAGGAGCAGTAGAAACATTACCCAAATCGACGGATTGCAATAAACTTTGCCAATCTCTTTGAGTAGTCGCGTTTTCAGAAGATTGACGTAATTCTGCCAGCATATTTAAAGCATCAAACCATATGCCTTCTTTCGCATAAATTGCAATCTTTTGTTGGGGATTTGTTGCCGTTTTTAGTTGCTCTGTAATGCGAAAATCTAAATTATTTCTTTGAATATATCCTTCTACATAAATTGGAAGACTTGCTTTCTTATTGCTGCAACGAACCTTGAAGTACCAGCGATAAATTTGATCTGGTTGTAAAGAAACTGTATTAGGAAGAGAAATACTAATAACACCAGGTTTTGCAGGTAGCGCAGTTTGTGTTCGGTGAACATCATTGCCTTTACTATCTAGTAAGCTAAATTCAGCACTTGAATCAGCTAAATTATCGGTAGTGTATGGAACATAAAACAAAAACTTGGGTTTTTCCAGAGTTGTCAAACCCCCTACAATCCCAGTATTAGATTTACCTGCCTGCTTGCTTTCTTGTTTATTTTGGAATGGTGCTAAAGCAGTAAGTGGGATCGAAACATTAGGACAATTATCTCGACTACCCATTCCCCTTCTACGTCCAGACACCGGGCTTAAATTTCTAGGTGGTTTTGGTGGAACAAAAACTGGGCGAGAAGTGTTTTTTTTAGATGAACGAGGCTTCTTTCTTGGCTGGGTTTGAGGGCTAGTAGTTGGTGTTTTTTCAGTTTGAGCTACTACTTGCGGCGCATATTGGATAATGCTGCTTAAGACAACAATTATTAGTAGTATTAATTTCATATCTTTACACTCTTACAAAAATTCCAAAAATTTACTAAGTGATATGATATTAATTTAAACACGTATCATATCTGTGGAAGCTGATAATAGGTAATAGATAACATATTACAATATTGTCAAAAATATGCCTTTTTATGGGTACTAATAATAAGTTAATAAGTAATTAACCATACTTGATATCATCATATATGTATGATTTATGATTTAAAAAATTACTTATATCATTTATTTCTAAAAATGCACTGAATTTAGTAATTACCAATTTAGCAATTACCAATCATTGGATTGTGAAAAAATCCGAACGTTTTCGTACAAATATTACTATAATACCACCAACTATAATACCAAAAGCTGAAGGAATAAAAGGTAACCATAATCCTTGGTTTAAAAGAGCGAACGCGCAAACTACATACAAAACCACAACTGTTGCTATCGAGCTAAATACCTTAGTTGATAACGGATCAATACGCCAGATAATCATACTTCCCATAATAGTCCATCCGCAAATCCAGATAATATCACCCCAAAAAGGCAAAGCCCACAAAATTGGACGATTGTTAAAAACCGCGCTCAGAATTTGACTAACTTTTTGCGCTTGTATAACAACGCCTGGTATTTCTTGGTAAGCTTGCTTTGTACTGCTGTAGGGAGTAAACCAATTATCGCTGACGGTATTAGCAGTTACCCCAATCAAAAGTACTTTGTCTGCGAGTATCTTGGCAGAAACTTTATCGTTTAGTACATCTGTAAGAGAAACACTCAGATAAGAATCAGTATTACGGTAGTTGACAAGTATTTGAATTCCACCTAAATCAACATTTTGTTGATAAGCTCCACTGTTACCAGGCTTTAAGAGTTTAATCTCTTTAGTGTCAAATATTATACTCTCGCTATCAACTAAGGTTGGAATATTTTTATCGGATAAGTAGCGACTAGCTAACTGCAACGAAAGTGAGTGTTGCGTTTCACAAGATGAAGTAGGCTCTTGCTGCATCATCAAAATTTGACGACGGACAATACCATCGGAGTCTTTGATTGCATCAGTAAAACCCTGACGCTCTAGCGGTACTCCCTCGGGAGGTTTTACTCCTTGGGAATCGTATTCTTCATCTTGACCTTTACAAGCTACAACAATATTATCTTTACTAAGTTCGGAAGAAAGCTGTATTCTATTAAATTTATTTACAGGATCTGCGAAGTCCCTGTAAATATCCAATCCAATAACTTGCGGTTGATACTTCTGCAATTTATTTAGTAGTTTTGCCAACGTACTATCCGAGATTGATTTAGCCCCTAAAGTTATTTCTTGTCGCGATTGAATATCTTCTTCAGTAATTTCAACTACTACTACCCTTGAATCTAAGTCTTCTTTCGGTTTCAATTGCAGCATTTGGTCAAAAGACTGTAATTCTATTTTTTCAAATATTCCTAAGTATCTTAAAGTTATTGTGGAAAGAGCCACTATAAAACTACTAATTAGTACTTTTAAAAGTTTAGTCTTTAAAGACGGGACTGTGTTTTGCGTTGAAACTTCTTCTACAGTTGTTGTTTGATTAAAATTACCGCGCAATTGTTGCCAGGTTATAGGAACAGTTGTAGGATTTTGAAAAATAACTGGCAACCAACTAGCACAAGGGAAATCATTTTCTAGTCCCTGGAGTCTTTCTCGTGCTTCTCGCACGGTTAAATAAAGAGGTTTGTTATCGGCAAAAGCTATGAGAAAGTATTTTAAAAATTCTTGAGCAACAAAGTCTGGTACTCTGTTTCGCATTACAATCATTTGGGGAATGTTCAATTCAGCCAAGTTTCGCGCCAACCCAATTCCATCACAAGAATTAAAAATTGCTATACTCAAGCCTCGTTGAATTGCCTTCTTTAGCGCATTTTTCAATTGATAAATGCTTAAACTTTCAGTTTCGTTAATATATATTTTCCCCGTATCTCCATCTGCAAGGCTAGTACTATGTCCGGCAAAAAATAGAATGTCCCAATCGTGATTCCACAACTGTTCGTCAAGTTCTTTTCTGGTTGGTTCTACAAGAAATTTGGTTTGAGAATCTACTAAATTTCGTAATAAATAACTATCTCGATTGATATCAATACCAACTTTATTACCTAAAATGGCCAAAATTTTAACTTTACCCGTGGAAGATTTTTGCAATACTGAAGGAGAAGCATACTGATGATTGCTCAAACCTAATTCGGCTTGGGGATAATCATCTAAAAAATCCCACAAATGCCAGGGTAAACTATGTAAAATGGCTACATTTGTTTCAATGATGATTCTAATTTCATCATTTGGAGCGAGTAAAGTCCGCAACTGCCGTTCAATATTTTGAAACGACTCAAACCTCAACCAAGCATTGAGACTTTTTTGTAATTTCTGACATACTTCATCAAAATCATTTACAGAAACATTAGTAATATCGTCTCGATGTACCTTTATTCGCTGGCTGTTACCCAAGCGTTGATGAATGGCTTCATAAAGTATCTGCCATCTTTGATAAAGTTGATTGAGTTCTGGTGTTTTCGGCAAATTTCCCGTAATTTTGATAAATTTATCTTGATGCCAAAATTGAGCAGTGACGGCAGTAGATTCTTGATTTAAATCTCCTCCTAATAAGGTAAAGATTACAAGCTTACTCATTTAACAGGTATTTATGATTGGTTATTAATTGAGAACCTTAACAATCTGACATTATTGAACTGATTATATTAAAGAAAGATTAAGAATATAGCGGTAGTCGCTATGCCAATTAAATAGTTGGAAAACAATGAATACAAAACATAAAATAGGAAGATTAAATAAAATAAATTTTGATAAAAAGTTTGTAACTTTTAGCATAACAAAAAATTGTATCTATGATTTAACTGTAGTAGAGATTAATTATTAATGTTGCTTATCATTACTATTTTTTGTCTCTTTATATAATTATATAATTTGATTAAAATAATTACTTAAAGTGCTGAGTTATAAACATTTTTTTATATTTTATATATTACCATACTTCGATTTGAAATTTTCTAGATCATAAAATTTTCTATAACTTCATAATTGTCAATAACTATTTTAATGCTGAAGCGTTCTCCGATTTCGCCTTCAAAAAGTTTTAATTGTACGTAATTGTCTTGAACTCTTGATTGTACCTCCTGAATAATTTCTGCTGATTCTGAAAGTAAAATTAGATTGATATTTAATGGTAAATATTCATTATTGAAAGGATGCAACTGGACGCGAATATCAAATTGTTCGTTATTTTTAGGTATCAATGCAACTACTAAAATAACTTCTAGAGAATCCGGTTTTGCTCTCAAATCGATTAATTTAGCTCGTTTTATACTGGTATTATCTGTGTCAGTACCGCTTCTGAAATTAAAAGCTAAATTGCCGGTATTTGAGTTCAAGAACGTATCAATTGTTTGCCAGTAAATATCATAAATAGATTGTAACCAGGCGCTGAGATGAACTGTTGAGGATGATTGCTTTTGCGTAATTTGCTGTTTTTGTTGATACAACCTCTTTCGATACTGTTCATTTTCTAGTAGCGCTCCCCAACTGGTAAATGGTATTTCAAGTCTAGGAAAATTAGCTTTTGAACTACTTAATCTTTGCAACATATTTTCGGCTGCATCAATCGATAATTCTGGTAAACTTGGTATAGCAGCTTGAATATCCTCTGCTTGGCAAAATTTATAAGCCATCCAAAAAGCATTGAGGTCTTTTGTGAGAATGCTTGCATCCATGCAATATGTTCTATCAACCGAATCGTATTGAGCCAGTGTTTTTAATTCTTGATGAGTTGTGTAACCCCAAAATCGTACCCATTCACCGTCTGCTTTGACTTGTACGGCTAAATAAAAGTCCGCTGCCCAACCAGGAATATCCACCCATTCTTGAGGAACTTCTAATTCCCCATCATCAATTGCCTCGCTGGGGATCAAAACAATTCGTCTTCCATTTAACGAAATTAACGTACCGTTGACAAATTCCCAAAAGGCAGGAATTTGAGGGTAACTTTCCCAGACAATTGTTTGCAAGTCATATTCCGTTTGTACCCAATCAAGGAAACAATACAGGCAAATTTGGTTTACATAAGCACGCCAACGACTGTCTGGTGTTCCATAAAGCTGGCTTTGCTCCCACAGTTGTGATTTCATTGTTGGCGTTACTTCCAATAACCATTCTTTGGGATCTAGAAGTTCATAAATCATATTTGCTACCTAACAAAAGTTACAGATTCAGGTCGATATTGACCAAATTATTTCTCAACCATTCTTCCAGAGCAATGCTCATATCTTTTATTTGGTGGGGCTTTACAGAAATATTCAAATCTTGACTCCATTCAACCAATGTTTCTAACAAAAATTCTCTGCCTTTAACAAGTTTGCGAGATACGGTAGGCTGGCTGATTTGCATCTGCTGTACGATTTTTTGTTGAGTAAATTCTTGTTGATAGTAAAGTCTGAGTACTTCTTGAGATTTCATATCCAAAGTTTGGAAGGCTCGTACCAATACACTAAGCATTTGAGAAATTTGGTTTTCTCGCTCCTGTAATTCCTCCACTGTTATAATATCAGCGATGAGCGATTCCGAAGATAAATCGGGTAAATCTAGCGTTTCGTTAGTATCTGTATCTGGCTTGAAAGTATTTAGAGATTTAATCTGTGGAAACATGTAAGCACGTAAATAAACAATTGCTTGGTTTAACCACTTTTCAATTGTTGGTGCCGTACAAAGGGGAGTAAGTTCAGTTAGTTGCTCTCGATTGTCATTGTAGAGATTGGCGATCGCCTCCCATAATTGAGCAGTTGGTTGGGGTAGCGATGCAGTAGCCCCAGGTTGGGTTTGGACGTAGAGTTGTTTGAAACAAGTCCAAGCCAGACGGTATTGTGAAACTTGTTTTGCAGATAATCCGGCATTTTCCAGAGATTCCACAAACAGCTTTTTGCTTACTTTACGCAATAATGCCCAATTGGTACAAATATCGGCTTCTTTTCGTTGCCGTAAAATATCTCTCAATCGGCTTTTGATTGCCATTGTGAAATAAGCTTTTAATCCGGAAGATTTGCTTGGGTTGAAATCCAACAAAATTGCTTCAACTTCTGCATTTGCTATTTGAAAATAATCGGCTACGCTATATTTACTTTTTGTGAAAAAATTAACTATTTTTTGAGATGCTCGATAGCATGGTTCTTGTAAATATGCCTGTATATGCATTCTAGGCAAACTATTAGATGCCGATATGCGTCTGTACTCGGGTTTCATGCATTGCAAATTTTTGTACCAGTAAAGCGCCCAATAATTTTCTTCTTTTACAGCTTTTGGTAAACTGTCTAAGCAATTTTGCATATTTCGATGTAATCTTATATCGGTCAACCACTTGCTGAATCTATCTTCTTCTAGCTCAGCAAAAGTAGAGAACATTTCCGTAATTTTCCTACGAGGAAGCATTTTTACAACATTTACTAAACTAAATCTATTTTGACATCAATGGGCTTATGTCATTATTTATTTGGAAATAGAGCCGTGTTTAAATAGCGATTTGA
>CAYMZW010000014.1:0-35562 GCA_964395005.1 uncultured Rivularia sp. | reverse complement strand
CCAACTCCTAACTCCTAACTCCTAACTCCTAACTCCTAACTCCTAACTCCCAACTCCTAACTCCTAACTCCTAACTCCTAACTCTTAATTCCTAACTCTTAAAAGCAACATCAGCAAATTGTTTCCACCATCAAAACCTTCTAATTCAGCTGCTAAGTGGGCTAATTCTTCAGCTTGCTCTAATACAATATTAATGATAGCTTTCCGCAAATCTAATGCTGCTTTAATTTCAACAGATTGCCAAGGTAAAGACGTTAAACTAACGGTTTCCTTCCATAATTCAAAAGATTTACGCGGGCATAAACGTAAATTTCCTTCTTCTTCATGAACTTCAAATGCTAGTTCGGGATTACCTCCCCAATTAACGGTTTGAATCACTTCGGGACGAAACCATAATACATAATTTCTTTTACCAATTGGAATCGCTAATAATCCACTGCCAATATTTTTAAATTTCTCCGCTTCTGGATAAACTTTTGGCAGAGAATCTGTATAGAAAACTTCTTCATCAACGTTTTTTTGCAGCCAGTTGATTAAATTTTCTAAATCTTCTTCCTGTGGAGTTTCACCAGCTTTAGTGTAATTGCCACCGAAACAAATTGCTGCACCTTGAGCGCTGGTTAAATTTAATAAATTTGACTGATGATCGATCAAACCAGCAATAAAATTACCTTCTTGAGATATACAATCTATCAAACTAGAATGAATCTCATTCAACTTAATTCGATAGTCGGAATCTTCGTTTTCTTCTCTTGTCAAAATTTCAGTAAATATCATCCTTCCTAAGAATTCACAGGCTTTCCGCAATTCAAAGGAAACAAATTTCGGTGTTTGATGGTGACAAGCAATTAATCCCCAAAGTCTACCTTCTTTAATCAAGGAAATAGTTAAAGAAGCACCCACACCCATATTATGTAAATATTCTACATGACAGGGATAAGGACTTCTCAAAGTAGAGCTACTTAGATCAATCGGACGTTCTGTAACTGGATTTAAAACCGGAAATATATCTACAGGTACCTCTTGACTATCTTGAATCAATCTAATCAAATTAGAAAGAAACATTTTTCTTGCAGGTTTAGGAATATCCGATTCTGGGAAATGCAAACCTAGATAAGACTGTATACTTTCGAGTTTATCTTCAGCAACTACGCAGCCATGCCCATCGCGATCGAATTTATAAAGCATCACCCTGTCAAACTCGGTGACTTTTCGTACTGTTTCTGCAATAATTTGACAGTAATCCTCAAGGCTGGCAGATTCTTGTAACTGATTGATAGAAGCTTTAGCTAAATGATAAAAGCTTAAAAAAGGAATATTATCTTCAGAAATTGCCGGTTCTAATTCTAGGATTAAAATTCCTTCCGAATTGCGATGAAATACCGCATCAAATACAGTATAATCTTCTCCTGTTTTCTTTACCCAAACTTTTGTTGGATTAGTAAAGTCCAGAGCATCTTCTGCTAAACGAGATTGGATTCTCCCGATTTGATAAGGATCTAATAAATCTTCTAAATTTGTTTCTAAAAGTTGTTTTAAAGAAATATCAAGCATCGAAGCAGCATTACGACTAACTTGTAAAATATCTAATGATGGTTCTTGAAGAACAAGCAGTACACCATGACTCTGGATTTGACTACCTAAATGAATTACTGGCTCTTTCAGGCTAGTTAAATCTACAGAATCTAAGTTTGAAACTTTCAAAGTACAACTCCAATAATTTTCGTTTTTCTAAATATTTTTTAATTAATGTTTTTTATTTTATGTTATATGGCAATTAGATACTATGTTTTAGCTAATCTATACCAATGATGCTAAACAATTAAAACTATTTTGTATTCTGCCTAACATAAATCGGAAAAAACCTTTTATTCATTTCAAGAAATATTTTATAAATTAAATCTCGTTTTTAATATAACAAATTACTAGATACATTCCCCAAAAAAAATATTAATAAATATGTACTTGCTTTGTAGCACTAGGTAATTGTTAATTGATAATTGACTAAATCCAAGAAGTAAACAACATCCGTAATTTATAAGCTTCAGCCGAAAGAGGTAAACCCAAATATATCGGCATCCAAAAAGCAAAGGCGATAATAATTAAAAAAGTAATCGTAAGTGCAAAAGCCCGGAGTTCGACATGATAATTACGCAAACATTTATCTAACAGCCAAGCTAAAGCCATAAATGCGAAAATTACAGCAGTCATATAATGATATATGAAAACGCAACGATTAACTTTTACCCAAGGTAGTAAATTTGCTGCATAATTTAATACTAAATATAATGCAATTCCAGTATCAATAGAAAATGATGAATTAACAGATAAACGTTTTTGTTGAATCGAAGGAATTATTATTTTTCTAAATAAAACTGCAAGGGTTAAAACAATTAAAGCAGCAAAACCAAACCACCATAACAATGGATTGCCCATCGCATGAACATCATATATAACTTTTCCCGTATTTGAAGGTAAAGGTGGCCCGATAATTGATACGGATTCGCTTGCATTCGATGCTGTTTGATAGAAATAAGCAATCGGACGAGTTAATAATGGCCATTTATACCAAGCCGCACAGTAAGGATGAATATCGTCAGTATTACCACCAAGACGACCGTGGAAAGATAAAATTTGGGTATGTACTTCTATAAAATTAAATTTAGGATTTTGTAAAAGATGAGGTATCCAAAGTAAACTGTAGGTTATTAACGGGATTATGCCCAAATAAAATGCAGCGGTAAAAATCTTTAGCTGACCTAATTTTTGTAGCGGCAATAATAAAGTTTTATTTGTAGTTTGTTGAGGTGCAGCTAACGTTGTGGTAGATTGTCTTAATTCTTCTGTAGAAACATAATATTGATCTGTTTCCAAAATACTTTTTTGATTAATTTCCTTCTCTTTCGCCGTAAAATGTTGCTTCAACCAGGCAAGCATCCAGTTTAAATATACGCCAATTAAAAAGAATAAACCATTCCATTTTGTAGCAATTGCTGCACCGAAACTAATTCCAGAAAGTATTAAATAAAATTTACGCTGTTTTTTAGTATTTGCTAAAGCAATTAATAACAGCCACTGCCCCAACAATCCAAAAATTACTATATATTGATTAATTAAAGCATAGCGAGATTCAACCAAAAATATACCGTCGCAAGCAGTAAATAAACCTGCCAAAAAAGCAAAACTACGACGATAGCTTAACTGATAAGCAATTCCAGCAACAATAAGCGGAATAAAAGCACCAAACAGCGCATTTATCCATCGATAGCTCCAAGAAGTACGAGCTACACCCGTAAGAGTATTTACGCTATCTTGCCAAAAAGGAAAATAAGAACTCAGCCACATTCCAATAGCAATGATATATTTTCCTAATGGTGGATGTCCATCAAAAAATGAAATTTGACTTAGATAGTTTTGAGCAAACTTAGCGTAGTAAACCTCATCAAATACCAAAGTGTTAAATCGTCCCAATCCCCAAAACCTTAAGGCAAGCGACAGCACAAACACGGCTATCATGCCAACTTTAAACCAAGAAAAAGACTGTTTTTGAGTCATCACACAATTGTCTAGCCGAAACCACTACATCCCTACATCATTGAAGCGCATTTTGGATTTATTTTCTAACACAGCTAATTTGAATAATAAAAGATTTACGCCATCGTAATACCGATTTGTGATTCCCAAAGGTGTCATACCCAGTCGCTGAGTGACTTTAACCGAAGCATGATTTTCCGGCTTCACCACAGCATAAATCTCTGATAACTGTAGAATATTAAATCCGTAATTAATTATTGCTCTTCCAGCTTCCGTTGCATAGCCTTTACCCCAAGAAGCTTTTCTTAAATGCCAGCCAACTTCATAATCTTGTGTCGGTTGACGATTTATATCGGGTAATTGCTTTAACAGAATCGTTCCTACAACCGTTGATGATACCTTTTCTACAATTGCCCAAGCTCCCGTTGTCGTATTATTATTTTGGTTATAACGCTCAATGGCAGCCTGTAAACTCTGACGTTGTTCTAAAACAATTTCGGATGTAATATTTTGATATTTAGTAGCGTTAAAAAAATTTTACTCACTTTCTTCTGCAAACAAAGCTGAAATATCTCGATAGCCACTGATAACACGAAGAATTTCTACGTCTTCATCAATCGGCATATAAAGAATAAGATAGTTATCTATCGGTAAGCTACGCAATCCTACTAGAATTTCGTCACGTCGTCGTCCGAGGTTTGGGAATTGGACTATTTTAGCAAATTTATCGTCTAACTTAGTCAAAAAACCCTCAGATTGTAGCAAACCAGCTTTTTTTGCTATATAGTTAACAATTTGCTCAATATCTTTAACAGCAGGTTCGGTAAGACGAAATTGTGGGTTCATTCTTCTAAATCAGCATGACTAGAACGCAGTTTGGCTCGAATCTGAGCCATTGCAGTCGCACCATCAACAACTTTACCTTGTTTTGAAGCCTCCCATCCAATCCGTGCTTCTTCTTGGAGCTTCTTTAGTCTCCCCTGGTAAATATCTTCTTGTTGTTCAAGAAGTTTGACTCCTGCAAGAATAACTTCAAGCGCGTTTGTATACTTACCAGTAGCAACTCGGCGCTGTACCATAGCTTCTACTTCAGGTGGCAAAAAGATTTGCATAGCGTTTTATGGCAGAAAGATTAAGTATATTCTAGCTAACTATTGATTATTGCTCGGATTCGAGGGAACGGAGAATAGAGACATTACAATTAGTTATTCTTCATACTTAAAATTCATTCTGATATATAGTAAATAAATTCCCCATAGCACCGACAACAGTAAGAAAGTAATTAAAAAAGTTTTGCTGATAACATGAATCTTCAAAGAATAAAAGATATTCCAAGCGATTACTGTTGCACCTCCATTGAATATAAATAGAGATGTATGTGTAAAAGATAACTCAGAATTATCTAGTTCCTTCAGGTTTTTTATGATGTTACTTTTAACCCATTTGTCCTCAATAATTAAAGTTAAAATCAAAGGAATAGTTATTAAATAACATTTCATAAACTGAGGAATATCTAGCTCTTTAGAGATAACGACTAAATGATAATTGATAAACTGATGAATATTTATTAAATTAGTTAAATTAGATAGTTCCATTATATTTAAATTTTACCTACTCATTTTAGTCCATTTGAATGGACTTATGCTATTAGCTTGGGGTTTGCAACCCTAAGCTGGTTAAATACTTGATGCAAAATTTGAATATTCTATGAATTTAAGAGGACTAAAGTCCTTACTACAAACTTTTTTTTAATGCGAAATGTTGGGTTACGACACGATAGCAAAAATCTCCTCACAACCAACATCCATCTTCGTGTCTAACCCAACCTACTAACAACTAACCACTAACAACTTTCTTCTCAACCTTGGCAATTTCCAACATCGTCTTCAATACAGAATCCGGATTTAAACTAATTGAATCAATCCCTTCCTCTACTAAAAACTGAGCGAATTCTGGATAATCACTCGGAGCTTGTCCGCAAATTCCAATTTTACGGTTATGCTTTTTCACGGATTGAATTGCTAATTTCACCATCCTTTTTACACCTTCACTACGCTCATCAAATAACCTTGCCACCAACGAAGAATCTCTATCCAAACCCAAAGTTAACTGAGTTAAATCATTAGAACCAATTGAAAAACCATCAAAAACTTGTGCAAATTCCTCTGCCATTATCACGTTATTTGGTAACTCGCACATCACGTACACTTGCAAATTATTAGCACCTTGCTGCAAGCCGTTTTTCGCCATTTCTTCTAATACTAAACGTCCTTCATCGGGAGTTCGACAAAAAGGAATCATCGGAATTAAATTAGTTAAACCCATTTCTTCCCGTACCCGCTTTATCGCTTGACATTCCAACGCAAAACCTTCGCGATAGCGTTCGTCATAATAACGCGCTGCACCTCGCCAACCTAACATCGGATTTTCTTCGTTGGGTTCAAATTGCCTTCCCCCTAACAAATTCGCGTATTCATTACTTTTAAAATCCGACATCCTGACAATTACCGGCTTCGGATAAAATGCTGCTGTAATCCTGGCAATTCCTTGAGCTAATTTATCGACGAAAAACGCCGGTTTATCTTCATAAAGTGCGGTTATCTGAGCAATTTTCTCTTTTGCAAAACCATCTTCCAACTTATCAAAATAAAGCAAAGCCATCGGATGAATTTGGATTTGATTGGCAATAATAAACTCAGTGCGAGCCAACCCTACACCATCATTAGGAATCGTAGATAAACGGAATGCTTCCTGTGGATTCCCTACATTCATCAAAATTTGCGTTTGGGTACGAGGTAAATCTTCTAAATACACCTCTTCCACTTCAAAAGGCAACAATCCTTGATAAACCTTTCCTTCTTCCCCTTCCGCACAGGAAACCGTTATTTCTTGCGAAGTTTTCAAAACCTCGGTGGCATTTTCGCATCCGACAATCGCCGGTACACCCAACTCTCTAGCAATAATAGCTGAATGACAAGTTCTTCCCCCGGAATTAGTTACAATCGCACTTGCCTTTTTCATAATCGGCTCCCAATCGGGGTCTGTTCGATCCGTCACCAGTATTTCCCCGGCTTGAAACTGCTCAATTTTACTAATATCTACAATTACCCGCGCCTTGCCGTTACTAATAGCTTCCCCGACAGCACGCCCGGTGGTGAGGAGATGGGGGGAATTACTATTTTGTTTCCTTGCCTCCTTGTCCCCTTGTCCCCTTGTCTCTACAAACTTATAACTCCGCAGTACATTACCCATCTTCTGCGACTGTACTGTTTCTGGGCGGGCTTGGACGATAAATAATTCGTTGGTAATCCCATCTTTTGCCCATTCCATATCCATCGGCGTATACTTCCCGTGGACATTTGAATAATGATCTTCTATCAAACAAGCCCAACGCGCTAGCTGTAAAATATCTTCGTCGTTTAAAGCAAATTTTTCCCTTTCAGCAGACGATACCGGCACATTTCTAATATTCTTCGAGCCGTCATCGTAAATCATTTTGATTTCTTTACTACCCAATCGCTTATCAATAATTGGGCGATAACCCGATATCAATGTGGGTTTAAAAACATGATATTCATCGGGATTCACTGAGCCTTGAACGACATTTTCCCCCAAACCATAGGCTGCTGTAATCAAAGCCGCATCCTTAAAACCACTTTCGGTTTCGATGGAAAACATTACCCCTGAAGTTGCTAAATCCGAGCGCACCATTTTTTGCACTCCCACCGCAAGCGCAACATCAAAATGATCGAAGCCTTTAGTTTGTCGATAAGAAATTGCTCTATCTGTAAATAAGGAAGCAAAACAACGATGAGTTGCGGCTAAAACCTCTTCTACCGTGGTGATATTCAGATAAGTTTCCTGTTGCCCTGCAAAACTCGCATCTGGTAAATCTTCCGCAGTTGCACTAGAGCGCACCGCAACATCTGTATCGGCATTATACCGCTCGCACAATCTTTTATATGATGTCGCGATCGCACTCCTAAATTCAGTAGGAAATGGAGTATGCAGCAACAGCTTCCGCGCTTTCTTAGCTCTGATGCGTAAATTCTGTAAATCCGAAACATCCAAATCGGCAAACAGATTCCGCAGCTTTTCTTCTAAACCCGCTGACTTAATAAAATGACGATAAGCATAAGCAGTAGTGGCAAAACCAGTAGGAACATTAACCCCTTTAGAAGTTAACTGCCCAATCATTTCTCCCAGAGATGCACTTTTCCCGCCAACTATAGCAACATCATTAATCCCAATTTCATCAAACCACAGTACGAATGCTTGTTCTCTGGAGAATTCCGAGCTGGTTTTGTTCGCAACTTCATTCATAAATTTCCCCCCTGAAAAGATGCAGGAATATCATTTCTTTTAACTCTGTGCTAGCAACCGACACTTCTTTCTAACAATTGCTGTTTTAATCCAACCACCATAACAAAAATAAATAAATTTGGTAGAAACCTTTTACCAGCGAACGTTTCTCAAAGGCTCAACAATGTTAGAGGATGTTTAAAAAGTAATTAAGACTTACGCAATCGCAACGGTATGTTAGGCATTCCAGACGTTTAGATCCCCCCAACCCCCCTTTTTAAGGGGGGCTTTGCATAAGTTTTAATACAGCTAAAATCGCTTGACTTTATCTTTACAATAAGGTATATTACATTACCACCAAAATACATATGTTTATCCTATTAGACAGTCAAATACCATAAAAAAGACAGCACCCCCCAACACATAGAAGCCACACTCGAACCATATAATGGCTCTAAATAGCTAACGCAGGGACGCGCTGTCTTAAAAAATGATATCAAAACTAATTTGGACGGGATTTTTCAGATTAAAAACAGAGATTCTATAGCTGTTGCCAGCATTCAATATTATTTAGTTTGATTTGATCGTTAACTCCAAGTCTGTCACTCAATTTTGGATACCGGGGTTTACGATTTTAGATTATTGCCATAGTCGAAATGGTTTTACTTAAAGCCATTTATAATTTTATCCAAAATCCAAAATCTAAAATATCTCCAGCTTCTACCAAAACTTATACAACAGAGCCGCTGCATAAAATTAGTCGTTTTCCCACACCTCTCTACCAATCAAATCCGCTATACGATCGCGTAGTAAAAATTCGCATTTTTCTAACTCGCACTCAATACAAACCCACTCTCTAGCAGGTATGTATTGACATAACGTATATATCGGCTGTTGTCGGCTAACTACTCCTTTTTGAACTAACCTTCGTGCTTCATCCTGAATCACGTCTAAAGAGTAATTGATAGAAGGCACCGTATTGACACTCATAATTACCACTCGCTATTTTACACGTAAGTATTATTCCCAAAATCTACCCGAAACGAACATGGTCACAAACCAATTCGTTATTACTTTTTTTTGTAATTTGCTATACGGAACTGATTTCATTTTGACGCTATAAAACATCAAAAAATATAAAGATATGTTAAGAAAGTCATGATTTTATGACATAAATTTTGCCTCTGCTAAATATATTTTTCCTGAGTAGTAAATATAACATTAAGATGTTTTTTATGTGGTTGTGTTTTGCTTCATAACTTTATCGAAACTATTAAGCGCATAAAATCAATGCAGTAAGAAAAGTTGAAAGTCTTGCAAATGGATAGATTGAATAAACTATCTATAGCAGTGATTGAGCTTGAGCGCATCTGTCCGTAGGGTAACAAGCGAAAAAATATCGAATTAATAAATTTGTATAATAATTAGCTTTGTATAGAATTAAAATTACAACCAAAAAGCTAGACACTTACCTACTTTTAACAATTTCTTAAACAGATTAGTTATTGCTTAGTCAATTAAAACACTAACGACAAAGGAAACGCCTCGGATAAATGACTGTAGCAACTTAGAGATAGTTATAGGTTATGTCAAGCTTCCTACAGAGCATGATTCATTCATTTCAGCTATCTGTATAGTTTGCATAGTAAGTGAAATATACCAAATGAAATTGTATAATTAAAAACTTTTTTATAGTTTTAAATCTCATTAACTTACGTAAATAATTAGATAACAAATTGTTAACTATCGTAAAGCGCCAAAAATCTCTTGATAACAAGGGTATATATCAATGTATGATATAAGGTTTCGTAAAACCAGCAAATAAAAATGTTATAGCATAAGCTATCAATATCTAATCTTAGGAAATAGACCGATCTTGAATCAAAAAGAATCGATGCCTAGCAATAAGCGTGGAAATTGGGAATAGTGAGTAAGGAATAGGGAAAAGGTAAAAGGGAAAACGCAACACAAGAGATTATAAATATATTTCAGGCGATCGCCTTGCTCGCACAACAGCACAAAGGCGCTCCTCACAAGCTCCACTTGACGCAAGCCTTTGATTAACACGCTCTACTCCCTACTCCTTATTCCCAAAAAACGAAACAGACGCAACCACTGTCGCGTCTGTTAGCTGTATTTAGCTCGATTTTAACTAACTAATTAATTAATTAAAAAAACTAATCGCCAAAATTCCAATTTACTCAATATTTTCTGCCCCTCCTTGAGATTCTGGTTTTTGTCGATCTTTAATTTGGTTTAAAAGCGATAGTACCTTATTACCTCTTTCAATCGAACGATCTTCTAAGAAAATTACTTCTGGGGTACGACGCAGACGGACTCTTGAACCGAGTTCGCTGCGGACATAACCAGTTGCCGATCTTAAACCAGCCATTGTTTCTTCTCTAGCTTCATCGGTACCATAGATTGAAACATAGATTTTGGCGTGTTGTAAATCGCCAGAAACATCTACATCAGTAACGCTAACCATTCCGGTACCCACTCGGTCATCTTTAATTCCGTTGAGCAACATTTGGCTAACTTCCCGTCTAATTAATTCAGCAACGCGGGAAACACGGCGATTAGTAGCCATAAAAATAGCCTCCTAACAGAGGTTTTACTACAGAATATTCAGCTTTATTGAATGTAGAGATTGAATTCCCCACTAAAACCAGCCTACTTTTACGCTCATTGTACTTAAACCGAGCATTGCACGCAGGGTAAAAGAAATAAAAACGAGAATCCCCACTAAGAATCCGACAAAAATAATCGAGGTGATAGGGCGTTTAAACACTGGTTCTATCCAGCCAAACGCATTTAGAAATATACCCAACGCGGTAGTTATTAAATAGCGGGGGTAGCGTCCGATATTCTCCCAAAAACCATCAAACATCTTTTTTTTAGAGTGTATTTTTATAAACTGTAGGTTTTTTTGATGTAAGAGCAATGCAATTACTCAATGGTTATTGTAATCTAATCAGAAGTTAAATCCCTCACTTGATATAAGATTATATAGAAATTTTTCCTGTTCCCCGTTTTCCGTTTCCCACTTTCAAGCCAGGAATTTTTTTAATTTAATGGTGAGTCGAATCTAAAAACAAACTTTTCCGCCTTTTTTTTTGAAGTGGGCTGGAGGAAAAAGCAAATTGATTCCACAAATTCGCAATTATTTACCCGAACCACGAATTTATAAAAATTATTACAAGCCATTTTTAGGTGGAGGTGTGCTTTTCTTTCATCTCCAGCCATATGCAGCGGGAGCTAACTAATATTAATTCCGAACTGATTACTACTTATAAATGTGTAAAAGACTATTTACCAGAATTAATCGGTCTACTCAAAATCTATGCCAACAATCATAGTAAAGAATATTATTACAACCTGCGTCATTTTATCAAAGAACTATATGCACAAATCAACTTTAATATAGTCTCGATAAAAGCATCGCGAGTCATCAACTCAAATATCAAAAATCGCGGTACTATTCACGAGTTAATAATTACGTCTTATTGAATAGAGTAAGTACATAACTACCACAATTATGATTGCTTATGAAAACAATAAGCAATGATTATTGTGAATTTTAATTTATATGCATAATTACCGTAAAAATATTTTTCCAAGTATTGAAATTCCTCGATCTCATTTTTCAATAAGGATTTGTATGAAATATTTGTTTATAATTTATACCTGTAGTACGATCAATTTGTTCGTAATTTTACGAGCTAAAAATATATCAATAGAATTATTCAGCTCTCATTTCTATAGGAGTTAATAGGTGGATTTACAACAATTACAGGTATTTGAACAATTTGCGGATAATGTAGATTTTGCTTTTTGGGTTTGTTCTCCTGACATAACCGAGTATTACTACATGAGTCCTGGATATGAGAAAATTTGGGGTAGGACTGTTGCTTCGCTAATAGAAAATCCCCATTCTTTTTTAGAAGCAGTTCATCCCAATGATGTCGAGCGGGTCACCCAAGTTGCCATAGATAAAGAACCGTGGAATATGGATGAAGAATATCGCATCATTCGTTCAGACGGTACAATGCGCTGGGTACGTGACCGTACTTATCCTATTTATGACGACCAAGGTAATATTTATCGGATGGCAGGTACTGCTGAAGATATTACCGAGCGCAAACAAGAAAAAGAAGATTTGTATCAAAGCTTAGAGCAGTTTAAGCAGCTTGCAGAAAATGTTGATATTGTATTTTGGGTATGCGATGTTGATGTTACCGAATTTGTGTATATTAGTCCCACCTACGAAAAAATTTGGGGTCAAAGTTGTGCTTCACTTTACGAGAATCCTCGTTCTTTCTTGGACCCGATACATCCTGAAGACCTTCCTCATACAATAGCCGCAATTAAAAATAACCCAACTTCGATGGATGAGGAATACCGCATAATTCAGCCTAACGGTACAATGCGTTGGATTCGCGATCGCACTTTTCCGGTTAAAGATGAAAATGGAAGAGTTTATCGCATGGTAGGTATTGCAGAAGATATAACTTACCGCAAGCAAGCTGAAGAAGAAACATACAAAGCACTGCAACGCGAACAAGAACTCAGTAATGCAAAATCTGAATTTATCGCCACAATATCACACGAAATTCGTACACCTTTGTCGGTAATCCAATCCTCTGCCGATATTTTGCACTACAACATTGATAAATTGACTACAGAGAAAAAGCAGAAACATTTTCAAAAAGTAAACTCATCCGTTCAACGCATTACATCTATCGTTAAAGACTTATTGATAATTGCCGAAGATGAAGCTGGTTCTTTGCAATTTCAACCAACTGAGGTTGATGTCGTTGACTTGTGCCAAGACATTATTAGCACAATCGTTAATTATAATAAAAACCGTATTCAGTTTAAAGTATCTGGTGATGGCGCGAACACTGCAATGCTTGATGTTAAACTTATCAATCACATATTAAGTAATCTGCTTGAAAACGGGTTAAAGTATTCGCAACCAGGCAAAAAAGTAGAGTTTGAATTGAGCTTATTGCCCTTGCACGTAAAATTCCGCATTAAAGACCAAGGTATTGGTATCCCTACTGAAAATTTGTCCCATATTTTCGACTCATTCTATCGAGGTAATAACGTCGAGACAAAACCAGGTACTGGACTCGGACTATCTATCGTTAAGCGTTGCGTTGACACCCATGGTGGTGGAATTTCAGTAAATAGTACTGTCGGAGAAGAAACTATTTTTACTGTAACGTTACCTAGATTGAATACAGTTTAAATTTAATTATTTTTGAAGAAAAGTGAAAATAACATAGTTAAAGATGTTTTTTCTAATACAATATTTCAGTATTTATAAATAATCGCGTTCGCGATACAACCAACTAATTGACAAACGATGAAAATACGATGATGAATGCAATGTAATAACTTTAGTAGAGGCTCCCTATCTATCCCCGACAAATTAACAGGCAATTGAAGCATTTGTTATTCGTATTTGTAGGGGATAAACGCGAGTATTTTCACTGTTTGAATGTGATGAAATCATCTATAGTGACTGTAAATTCCTGTAAAGGTTGAACCAGGTTGGAAAGGTAGATGTTGTTAACCAAGACTTTAACCTGCTTGAACTTCAGTATTACCGTTACGGATAGACCATGCCATTTCTAACAATTTTGTCCAGCGCTTTTGTAGTTGCTTGGGAGTACACTTAAGCTCTTTTGCAATTGCTTGGTCGTTTTGTTTGGCGCTTTTCAACTCCAACATTTGACGTTGTTGTTCGGATAGTTGACCGACAAAAGCATCCCACTGAGTCGAAGACATTCCCAATTTTTGCTCTAAAGTTGCACCCAACCACTGGTGAACCAATTGCCAATTATGAGTCCGGGCAAACTTTTCTACATGGTACTTAAAACGCTGCTGTAGATAATCGCGCTGACGACTAGTTAAACCTAGTATTCTATCAATTTCTGGAGCGCTGAGGTCTTGCAGTTTCAACGATAAGTAATCTACGCAATCATTTTGACCTTGAGCCTGTAAGTAATTTACCAACTCAGAAACAACTCTATCGCGTTCTGCTTCTTCTGCTGGATCGAAAGTGGATTTTGCAACCATTTGCGATCGCACTTGTTGAACTGCGGAACTGCGTTGGTAAGCTTCAGCATCTTCGGATTTGGCTGATTCTAAAGCCATCTCCATATCAACGGTGGTTTCTTGAGGTAAACGACGACTGAAACCTTGAGCGCGGAGGATGATTAACTGTTGGTTGGCATTGCCCGGTAGAGAAATACGACGTTTGGCATACTGTTCGGTAAATGCCATGTACTCTCCTAATTGCAAGCGAGTCCGGGGAGTGTAATCAGCTGGTAATTCGTTTTCCCTACGGAAGGCTTTAATAGCTTCGATATAGAATGCTTGGAGAAAATCTTCAATCAAGCTGTAACGCGCATCAAAACCCAACTGACAACCGGGGAGACTGATGTGACGGTAAACCATAGAACCAAGAGTACTATGTAATTCGACCCTACCGCGTCTGGAACCTAGTTGGTAGTAGTGCAAGCACTTTTGTAAGCGATGCCGCGATAAGCTAACTAACCAAGATTTAACTTGTCCGGATGATTGGATGCGGTAGCTTTTTTCGCAAATACGTTCAACTTCTTTGGCTATGCGGTTAGCAACTAGTTGAATAGTAACAGGGGTAGCTTTA
Source organism: uncultured Rivularia sp. (assembly GCA_964395005.1). GTDB lineage: Bacteria > Cyanobacteriota > Cyanobacteriia > Cyanobacteriales > Nostocaceae > Rivularia. The sequence goes on along the minus strand of CAYMZW010000014.1, from coordinate 21,047 downwards.
ACCTGGGACTCAAGTTCTTGACATATCTGCTGAACTAATGCATTGTTAGTATCCTGCGATTGTAAATTTGCAGTTTCATTTGCAGTTTCGTTATCAACAGCAGATGTGGAAGAAGGTAGATTAGCAATGTTTGTTTTCATCATTTTTTAGGATTGGTACTGCACCGTAAGGGCTACGGAGTCAGTCTGGGAAGGCACTTGTCTTGAGCGTTATTTATCAAGAGTCGCCATCAGCACTGCTCACATTTATGAATGTAAGAAATATCCGTAAGTTCCGGATAGGCTGGTGTGTCGCTTTCTTCGAGTTTATCGAATATGCGACTGTCACACTCCTGAGTATAAATACTCTAAAACGTCTTAAAGCCTTATAAATTATAGCTTCAGAGCTTAGTGACTCTGCCCCCATTTTAACCTGATGAATGTGACAATTCAGGAATTGGAGTATCAAAATTGATTAAAAATACAAATTAAAACAACAGGTCTTTTTGACTTCAGGAAAGAATAAAGGAGATGGGGAGAAGGAGTGATGAGGGAGAGGGGGAAGAGGGGGAGATAGGGAGAAATAATTACTAACTCTCTACTCCTAATTCCTAACTCCTAATTCCTAACTCCTAACTCATAACTCCTAACTCCTAACTCCTAACTCCTAACTCCTAACTCTTTAAATCCATCCTTCGACTTCCTCCCAACCCAAACCTTGACGTATAACTGTTGGCTGTTCCTCGGTTAAATCCAAAATTGTAGAGACTTGATAACCAGGTTCTTTGCCAGTATCTATGATTACGTCTACTAAGCTTTCCATCCGGTCAAATAACTCCACTCGCGATAGAGGTTCGAGTTCAAGCCATTCATCATCATCATCGGCTTCTGAGGGTGGTATATGGGCTGACGTGGAAATAATTGGGTTTCCTAAAGCTTCTAGTAACGACAAACAAACCGCATTTCGTGGTACTCGAATCCCAGTAGTTTTACGTTTCGGATTTTGGACTAATTTTGGTACTAACTTGGTAGCAGGTAGCAAAAACGTGTAAGTTCCCGGAATTAGATGCTTCATAATTCGATAAGCTGCATTGTTTACAAAAGCGTAAGTAGCCACATTTGAAAGAGAAGGACATAAAAATGTCAGTGGTTTGTCATTCGCTAACTGCTTTATTTGTCGTACCCGCCCGACAGCGGACTTATGGCTCAAATCGCAACCGATCGCATAGACTGTATCGGTAGGATAAAGCATGACTGCGCCACTTTTTAATGCGCCTTTAATCTCTTCTATTCGGCGATTTTGCGGATTATCAGGATGGAGGGTAAAGATTTTTGCCATGAGAGAAAAATTAAAATATGTAATTTAGGAATTCAAACTTGGTTTTAAAGCTTGAGAGGGAACAGGGAATGGGGAACGGGGAACGGTAGAAAGAAAGAATATTAATTCCGAAAAATGTTATGAATAAAACATATTTTTATATAAGCAGCTTTAATCGGTCTTTGACATAAAAAACAAATCTTCTTTCTAATTCTTAACTTCTAATTAAAAGTCTTTTTACTGCTCACTGTTAACTGATAACTGTTTACTGCTCACTGCTCACTGCTCACTACTCACTGCTAACTGTAATCATGAGTAAAATCGTTTATTTTCAATGTCCAACTGGAATTTCTGGTGATATGTGTTTGGGGGCTTTAGTCAGTTTGGGAGTCAAAATTGAATACTTAACTGAAAATCTTAATAAGTTAGGTATTAAGCAAGAATACAAATTGTGGACTGAACTTGTTAGCCGTAAAAGTCAACAAGCCTCGAAGGTTCATGTGGATTTAATCGAGAATCACCCTTCGGGTATCTCCCTGGCGGGAGACGCTCCGCTAACGCCACTTCGCTCAAGGTCGGGAGAGGACCCACGCGAGTGGTCTCACCACCATGATCAACATCACCATCACGGACGACATTTACCGGAAATTGAGCAAATTATCGATGCTTCAGGTTTGCCTCCAAGGGTTGAAGCTTGGAGTTTGGCAATATTCCGACAGCTAGCAGTGGCAGAAGGAGCAGTACACGGTATTGCCCCAGAAAAAGTTCATTTTCATGAAGTAGGTGCTGTAGATGCCATAGTGGATATTGTTGGAACTTGTTTGGGTTTAGATTGGTTGGGTATTGAGTGCGATAATCAAGGATTACCTTTACTATACTGCTCTAAGCTGCCAACTGGCGGAGGAAATGTACGCGCCGCACATGGAATAATGGCTGTGCCGGTGCCAGCAGTATTAAAATTGTGGGAAATGCGGAAATGTCCGGTTTATAGCAACGGTATCGAACGTGAATTAGTTACACCAACAGGTGCCGCTATTTTAACAACTCTGGCAACGGAATTCGGTTCTCCACCCGAAATGAATATTGAAAGAATCGGTATGGGTGCAGGTAATTTAGATTTAGAGATACCAAATATTTTACAAGTTTGGTTGGGTGAAGCTACAAATATAGAAAATAGAAACAATATAAAAAAAGATAAAAAACTTAATTCTCAAAATATCAACTCTAAAGTTATTCCTGAAAAAAACAATCACTATGATAGTCCTTATTTAGAAAACATTTCAGTTTTAGAAACCCAAATAGATGATATTAGCCCTCAAGCAATAGGTTATATATTTGAAGCATTATTTGCGGTTGGTGCGGTAGATGTTTTTACCCAAGCTGTAGGAATGAAAAAATCTCGTCCGGGAATTTTATTAACTGTAATTTGCCATCCACAAGATTTAGCTGAATGTGAAACGGTTTTATTTAGAGAAACAACTACATTGGGAATTCGCCGTTTTACTCAACAACGTGCCGTACTTCAAAGAGAAATTCAAGATTTAGAAATTGAATATGGCAAAGTTAGAGTCAAAGTAGCGTGGAAGGGAACGGTACAAGATAAAGTTATTGTCAACGTACATCCTGAATATGCAGACTGTGCGGAATTAGCACGAAAACATGGTATTCCCTGGCAAGAAATTCACAGGTTAGCATTGCAAAGTTGGTATTTGAAGAGAGGGAGTAGGGAGTAGGGAATAGCGTTGGGGGCAACGGGCAACGGGCAACGGGGAACAGTGGGAAGCAAGCACAGGTGTATTGTGACTACAGCGCCTTCTTGCCATATAAAAAACCTGGCTTATTTTAAAAACCAGGTTTCTTAATTTTTATTCTGTTCCCTATTTCCTATTCTCTATTCCCTTTTTAAGAAATTGAAATAGCATAAAGCGGACAGTTGAATTAATCAACTGCATCTCTTAATGTTCTTTGTACTGCATTACCAGCATCTTCAGCAGCACGTTGAGTACTTAATTTTGCATCTTTAGCAGCACGCTTAGTACCTAACTTAGCATCTTCAGCTACATCACCTGCACTGTTGGTAAGACTATCCAAAGCATTAGAAGTATTTTCTTTGATATTTCTCATTCCTCGCTTGGTACCTTCGGTAAAGTCTTCAGCGCTATCTTGTACTTCCGAAGCTGCATATCCCGCAGATTCTTTGACGTTTTTACCTAAATCTTTTAGGTTTTCGCCTTTCTTATCCAAAGTGCGACGAGTATTACCACCTAAGCTACCAGTTTGATCGATTTCGTTTACTTGGGCGTTATCTTTCAAACCTTTAGCTTTCATTTTTGCTGCGGCTTCAGCACCTTTGCTTCTAGGATCGACATCGCTATACTGGTTCATTCCTCCTTGATAACCAGAGTCAGGGGCTTTCGCATCCACTGAACTACAAGCTTGGGTAACAAATAGCAATGTTCCTAATACAAAAGCACTTAGAATTTGCTTAATTTGAATTTTTCTCAATGCAGAAAATATTTTCTTCATAATTTACTCCTTTGTTTAAGTAATTAAATGAGTTGTAACCTGAAAAAGAATCAAAACTGAAACTCTTAATTGATTCTTCTGAATTGTCTTATTTTCCTAAAGCTGGATTCTTCTGTAATTCTGGTGCTTCACTTGCTTCTTCGGCTTTATCTTTAAAAAAGCTTGAAGCTTCTTGGAACGTTTCTTTCGCAGCATCAAGTCTTCCTTCAACGCGATCGCCGAAGTCTCCTTGACGCTGATTAAATCCACCAGGCTCTGCTGTGTTAGTGGCTTTCAACCCTTTTATTGGCAATTCTTTCTCTTTGGCAATTCTACCTGCGGGAGTTTCTGCACCGGGATACAGCAATCCATCAGATTTTGCAGCAATTAATAGTTGCGAATCGGTATTAGTTGAATTTACGTCTAAAGAATATTGACCATTATTAAAAGTTATGCTGGTCGCAAACACTAATATACCAGCTAAAAATACAGTCAAATAGGGGCGCAGTCGCAGTTTTTTTAAAAATCCGGTTAAATTATTCAACAAAGTCCTCCTGGCTAATCTCTTGGAGATAACTTTCGGTTTACATAGGTATTTCCTTAGTAAACAGATGCTACCTGTTGGAGACGGCTAAATATGATTATCAATTGCTAACATTACATGAAAAAAAACAAACTTTTCCTCTAGCAAAAGTCTTATTCTTGCGACTACTTAAACTATATATTTCTCTTACTTTGGAGAGATATAAGTATTGAAAATCGGGTCAAAATCCAAAGATTTAAACCAAATATTCACTTCCATCGTATATAAATATTCGGTTATACAATAATGTAATTTTAAATCCATCTAAAGAGTGATTTTTATATATAATAGTACTTAATATGGTGAAACCAAATTAAAAGTTTTAGGCATAGGGTTGGGGAAAATTAAGAACGGAAAACAGGTAATTACCATAAATTTAAATATCTGAATGCTAATTACTATATAAATAAATGGGATTAAGGTAAATCTTTGAAATCAATTATGAATAGCTTTTACCACTAAGAAGTAAATTATAAGTCAATTAATTTATAAATGGTTTTTTATTATTAAAATTAACTAATATAAATCACTATCAATACTACTCGGTTAAAAAATTAAACTTGATCTTCCGATCCCCTAAACCCGCTTAAAAATGGGATTTAGTTCCCTCCTTCTTAAGGAGGGTTAGGGAGGATCTCCCCTTAACCGAGCAGTATTGAAATCACTATTGTTTTCAAATTAAAGTTTAAATTAAATATATAAACCTGATTAATATAAGCTTTTCAACAAAAATCAACTAAAAGATGACTATATCAACCTATCAGCGTCACTATAGGTAAAGAATTCGCTAATTATAATTAGCCGTGAAAAAAAATACGAATTTTAAAATTTAAACATAAATATTGAAAATTTTGCATAAAGTTACTCTTATTACTTGGGGTTCTGGACGATTTAACATATTATTTGTTGTGTTTACCTGTATGAAAACTTGATCGGCAAGATTATATTTATGATTAAACAAGTTTTACGCTGGCTGCTTTTAGGTGGAACGCTATTTTTTCTCGCAGGTGCTTTAAAAAATAACTGGCAAGAAGTCGCAGCTATTCGTATTGATGCGGCTGGATGGCCAATTTTAGCAACCGCTACTGGTGTAACTTTGTTAGCACATATTTGGGCTGGATGGGTATGGACTTGGATTATTAAAGAGTTCGAGCGATCGCCAAACTCTATAAAACTTATTCAGGCTTATTTGAAAACAAATATTGCTAAGTATTTACCGGGCAATGTAGGACATTACATTGGACGAATTATGGCTGCAAAAGATTTAAAAGTTAGTACCAGCGCCGCGACTGTAAGCGTACTACTCGAACCTTTATTAATGGCAACAGCAGCTTTGATAGTTGTGCTTTTGTGCAGCCAGTTCACTTTAATAGAGAGTTCCGTTGCTGTATTAATAGGGCAAATATTGGGTTTGATAGTAGCGCTTTGCGTGCTTCATCCTTTATTTCTTAATCCAATAATTAATTTTGTACACCGTCGAAAAAATAAGAAATCGAAATCTGGTGATTTTACTAGTGCTTCTTTAAGTCTAAATCGCTATCCAATAATACCTTTGCTGGGAGAATTCGGCTTTTTATTACTTCGAGCGTGCGGTTTTATTATCACTTTATATGCAATAGCTCCAATAAATTTAAGTCAGCTTCCTGTAGTAATAGCAGCATTCAGTTTCGCTTGGTTGTTAGGTTTGGTTGTTCCTGGTGCCCCTGGCGGCATAGGAGTATTTGAAGCAACTGCGATCGCGCTTTTGCAGCAGTTTTTTCCTATCGCACTTATTATTAGCGGTAGTGTTTTGTATCGTTTAATTAGCATTGTCGCTGAAACTGCTGCTGCAATTCTTGCTGTGTTTGACGAACGGCTTCTTTAATATGAAATACTTGTAGCCGTAACTTTTACAGCTTTTTGTATGTTAAATTTTCTACTTCCCTAAGCTTATAAAGCTGAAAATACAGTAAAAATTATGCTAATAAGCTAATATTCTTATCAAAATATAATATAGATTAATTTTAATAGGAAATTATTTCTGTTTCTCCATTGTAAATAATATTCCTATTTAAATATCTCTTTTCGCTAATACCTACTCTAAATCATTCTTTACCATGTAATTTTAGTTGAGAAAATACTCGATAAGTATCCAAATTAGCAAGTGAATCATTATCAGTTGAATTTAGCTGCATTTTGATTAAATTATATTCAACGTTCTCTGCGTAAATTGCAAAAGTTATGTTAAATACTTCGATAAACTTAATTACCCAATCACACTCATCTTCCTGATAAATTTCATAATAATTAATTATATTTGCAATTCGCATTTCTAAATGACGACGCGAATGTTTACTAACTAAAATTATTTTCAGAAGTGCGATTACTAAAGTCAAAGGATTACCTTGAGAAAGCAGTAAAATAAATAGTTGAGAAGGCTCTTTGCCATTTTCTGAAATCAGACAATCAATTACTTTATTACAAGTTCTCAATAATAAATTCTTGTCAATTTCTGCTTCATGATAATCCGTTCTCCACGCAAACAACTTGTCAGATAATTGCTTTTCTAATGTTTCAACAAATTCCTGTTGACTCACCGAATATATCAAATATTTTAGCAAGCTTTCTTTGAATTTTTTTAATTTTTGATTGCGAGTTTGCTTAACAAAAATATTAGCAATATTTTCATAGCTAAATACACCTCTTCTAACAACAATAACTTTAATTAAACGTAAAACTTCATCTCCCAAAATACTAGGGTTGTTATAACGATTAATATTAGAAGCAGTAGATTGAGAGCGAGCAATATACATTGCCAACTCAAATTTAAACTTGTCTTTCAGTTGTTTGGAAAGACGTTTTGCGGCATCTTGTTGTTCTTTCGGATTATTTTTATCTGTAGACTGAGCCAATAACAAATAAGAGCTATAGCGTTTTGTCCAATGAAGATTACTTTTTTCTTCATGTCTAATCGCAAATAACTTAAGTTCTTGACAATCTTTACTATTAATAAAGTTAGTTAACCAAGCTCTAAAAATATTAATTTTTCTAGAACAGCTTAAAGTATTTTTCGGATCATACTCTGAAAACGAATCAATTAAGTTTTGAATATATTTGTATTGACGACGGTTTTCCCAATTATTGATAAGTATATAACAAGTTCGTTTAAGAGTATTCCGAAATTCCGGTTCGTTACTACCGACAAAAATTTCGTATATTCCTAGCTCGGAATTAGAACTATTAGCAGAATCTAAACAATTTATAAATAAATTTTTAAATTCCTGTAAAACATCTTGTGGTTCCTGGCTTTGAACAATCTCTAGAAAGAAGCTATAAACTTTTTCTTGTGCAGCCTGCACATCTAATCCTCTATCATTCAAATCAAGAAGATGCTTTTTACCCTGTATACTCGCTAAGCGATCAACAATCATGTTATGGTTCTCAAGACCCAAAGTCTCCTGATGGCACTTGTTACTAGCTTATCCTTCACAACCAGGAGCATCAATCGATTGTTCTAAACTTAAGTATTTTTTTCACATAAATTTGATAAATTTATGACCAGGAGATAAAATTATTGCATCTGCTTGTGTAATTACCGATATCAATTTTGAAATATTATACTGGATTCGACCGTATCCGTAATTAGTTAATTCCTTTGAAATTGTCGCAATCAGGAAAATACCAGTTTTATTGTGGTTGGGGAATTGGGCATGGGGCATAGGGCATGGGGAATAGGTAATAGGTAATGGGGAGTAGGGAGTAGGAAGTAGTATTTATAGGTTGGGTTGAGCGCAGGGACACCCAAACTACAACTACAAATGCCTTACCCCCCTCAGAATTAAAGATTACCATTGCCGGGAAATTTCGCCATTCCTAATCCCCAATGCCCTATTCCCAATGCCCAATCCCCTATTCCTAATTCCCAATTCGCTTATAAAAATTTTGTCCCAGATGTAATTACATCCGGGACATCAATCAAAGTATTGATTTAAAGTGATTTAAAGTGGGGGTGGAGGGACTTGAACCCTCACGACTTTATAAGGTCAACGGATTTTCATTCTTCCGTAACTTTCGCTACTGCCTTAATATTTTTTCAAATACAAGGCTTTAAGAATTGGACTCTCTCTTTACCCTCGACTTAACAAACAATTAACTATTTGTGATTACGTTAGGGTCGCTCCCGTCGAGTCTCTGCACCTTCCGAACCGTTAAACTTTTTGAGTTTTAACATATTGGTTCGGCTTGGCTCAGGATTGCCTTGTCTTCGGTAAGATTTAGGTTTCCCTGAGTTTGAGAGCATCCACTTGAAGAATTTCTTCAACAAGGCTCAACTTTTTAAGTCCGTAGCGTCTACCATTCCGCCACACCCCCATTTCTTTGGGGAAGAAGGTAGATATTTGTTTGTTCTTCAAATATCTCCTCATATATTTGACCATTAATTACGTAATTTGTCCAACATTTTTTAAAACTTTTTTTTCATGAGGATTTTTTATGCCAGATTCAATGGTTCAACCTACGAGGCAAAAAGTAATCAAAGGGCTTAGCTAAAACTTTCTCAACACAAAGCGATTAGCTTATTATGGAACTTATCGATCCAACCATTTAGTGACTCATCCCGACAGATGCTACAGAATCTACTGAATTATTTACAGAATTTGCCGACTGAGACGATATTTGTATCTTTAGCGTATTTAGCCCTAGCAGGTTCTTACTTGTTGGTTATTCCAGTTATTGTCTTGACTTACATGAAATTTCGCTGGTATTCAGTCAGTTCGTTTGAACGTGGCTTCATGTATTTTCTGGTGTTCTTGTTCTTTCCGGGCTTGTTACTGCTATCACCCTTCGTGAATTTCAGACCCCGCAAAAGACAAATTGAAGCTTAAGATATTATGACCGGGTTGAAACTGTAACTTTAAGCTTTCATCTCGTCAAATACAGGAATAGCCGCAACCGCAACCAAAAAATAGGCATTCACAACTCTTAGATCCATCCAACCCCCCTGATTGAGTTGGGGGGCTTTGCGTAAGTCCTAAAATAAGTAGTTAAACATAATTAATTGCACATTGTCATTGCGAGTGAAACGGAGTGAAACGAAGCATTCACCTGAAGGGTGTGGATCATCGCAAGGGCTGGGATTGCTATGTCCTATCGGACACGCTCCGCTAACGCTTCGCTCGCAATGACGGCAAATATTTTTGTTTACTTACTTATATAGACTTTGAACTTTTGCGAGTGTGAAAATCTGCTACAATGTTGACATTTATTAGCGGTTTTACCCTTGCCGTCAGAGCTAAACAGGAAGTAAGCATCAAGCATCTTGACTAGAATTATCTAATCAGGTTCTTATTTGAGTAGGTTTCATGTAACGGCATATTAAGAAATGCGACGTATTGACGCTATCGGAATTGTATTTGGCGTTTTTGTTTTGGGTGGGTTGGCGAGAGTGGTTCTTCAATTCGCTGGCTTAAATAACTTGAGCGCTGGTATCTGGAGCCAAGTTTTATTGGTTGCAGGTTTAATTGGCTGGTTGTTTACCTATATTTTCCGTGCGGTAGGAAACAAAATGACTTACCATCAACAGCGAGAAGAATACGAAAAAGCATTTTTGCAAAACAAGTTAGACCAACTTTCTCCAGAACAAAGGGATAAACTTTTAGCCGAGGTGGAACAAGAAGAAGGTTAATTAGTATTTGAGCTAACCTTTGTGTCGAATACTAGTTGCTTAACATTTTTACGATCGAGAATGTTTGTAGTGAGGAAATGTTTACACTCTTACTACATTTTTTTTTGGTTATTATCATAATAATATCCACTATCATATATAAGTATTTCTTAGAGTTAAATGATTTTTTTTGTTTATACACTAAGATCGGAGCTAACACAAAAAAAGGGAGCAACTCAACGTCTGGAACCCTATTATTTTCTACTGTGGCTCCGTAAGTCCTAAAGATATAACAATCGAATTAAACTGTTTTGAGCTACGTGAAATGAGTGTATTTGAGGATTGAGCTATTTTATACGATTTTGCTAAGTATTTTTGCATACAAAATATTATTTGTGCTAGATAGTTATTTTCGTTTTAACTGCTAGATATATATTCTTAATTCATGCCTGAAAGACCTTTGAATGCAAGGATAAAGATTGAATATACACTTATTACTAATATTGATAGCAATAAAAAACTATATAAAAGATGCATAACAATAATGTTTTCTCAAATTTTCTGTAGTAGACAATTTCACCAATATGTTCTTGAATATATAAAGCTATCGTCAGTAACAACCTGCACTAGCTGGTAGTCCATTTTTATATTTTCGTTACACAAGTTAAGTTGAGTAAGGTATAAATAATGAGTGTGAGAGAGTGTAGGTTATCAATGATTATTATTTTGTCGCGCTGTAGGGGCAAAGATTATGAGTGAAAGTATGGCATTTATTGGTGGAGTTGCAGTAGCGGGACTCGCAGCTCTGTTATTGTTGAAAGGCTCGGGTAATACAGGACCAGCAACTTTTAATGTCCCGCAGGTGCAGTCTCCCGTAGTTACGCAACCCTATATGGCTCAACCGGGTGCTTATCCTGGCGTACCGGCTTTCCCAAATCAACTTCCTCCAAATTCCGATTCCATAGAGTTGCGGACGCAATTAGAACGTCAAAAAACTCAACTAGATACCTTACAACGGGAAAATGACCAGTTAAAGAATCAAAATCAACAGTTCCAGACTCAAGTACAAAGCTACTACCAATCGCAAATTAACGCTCAACAAAATCAAAGTTCGGCGCAACAAGCTGCTGCATTACAACAGTCCCAAGAGCCTTGGTGGTCTTCGCGTATACTTTGGGCTGTAGGAGGAATGGCTCTTACAGTTGGTGGTGGTATTGTAGTTGCTGGAGTCTCGGCTTTGTTTTCTCAAAAACAGCGTCCTACTCGAACAGTACAGGTTATTCATCCTTATAATGGTTCGGGCAATGCCATATCTACTCCGGTACGTCGCGCTGAGTTTTTACCTCCTCGTTCGGAAAGACGGATGGAAGCACCTGAATACGACGATACTTATTAAAAATTAACAATGAAGTCTGGAGCGCTGCATCTATACCGATGACAGCGCAATCTCGGATTGAAGATTATATAAATTGTTGTTAACTATTAGTTTTGAAGCTCCCTCAATACTTTTGAGGGGCAATTACTTTATTTGCTTTATACAAATTTACTCAAATTTAAAAAACAGACGCTTAAATGTCTCGAACACTATATATTTTCCGTTATTGCTGCGTAAGTCTTATTCTAAAAGGATGTTTTAAAAGTATCCGCCGCTTTATTACTCCTATCCCGGCTTGATGATTAACTATGCTTGGGAGAGAAAAGAGTAGGAAGAAAAAAATAAATTTTTAAGGACTTTCTCAAAGTAGATCTTGTAGTTAAAATTTCAACATTCTTTTAGCGTTCAATATTTAAGGATAACTGTATTAACTTCTAAATTTTGTATTGTCTTCAGTAATCGAAAGGAAAAGGAAGTAAAAAATACATAAAAAGTTATATTTTATATAGACACTTCATGAACTGTCTATACAAATAATTTAGCAGAATAATAAGTGTTGTTACGTAGCGTCAGTATAAAAACGTGATTGCTGAAAGAATGGCTTCTAAACGATAAACATCAATCAGTACGATTATTCTGTGACTTATATCACATAGTCTTTAAAATTGGTGTGCGTCTAAATCAAAAATGAAGCGCTCTTTAAAATTTCAACATTAACTAGTTGCCTATAATTGATTGCTTATTCAGGCTCATATTCTAGTTTCTAGATAATTTATTCTTTTTCCAAATTAAATTGTTTATTGCAGCTTACAAAATCACTACATAGTTTAACTTTGTATTATATAGTACAAATATTATTTTGCTAGAGTATTTATACTGCTAGAGATAATACCAAGTGTATAATAGTAATATAAAATACGCTATAAAATAGGAAATCCCTGATTTCTTAAATGAAAAATCTGAGTAATATTACTTAAGTGTGGTCATTAGATAAAGATTCGGCAAAGTCAGGTTTTAGGTAGTGCCTTAGATTGTAAATTGGAAACATATGGTTTTTAGGGCAGTTCTTAAATATTAAGTAAATAAGAACCTTGAATTGAATAATGGGTTCTTAGAATTACAAGCTGCCTGTAGAGTTCAGTTTTTAAATATATGTTGCTCATGGTGTTTAAAAGTTTGATCGCACGGTAATAAATGATTAACGTGGAAATTTTTAATTACTGTCTGCACTCAATTGCTGACTCAAAAAGAACCCATACGTGGGATACTCAACCTTAAGTGAGAGAAATGTTAGTGGTGTGAAGGTTATGGAGATGAACATGAATATCTTTTATTTAATATTCCAGAGGAAATGGCGTATATTGTTCTCCTCGGTTGATGGTAGTTTTTACCACAAACAGACAAAATTAAAGTCATTTCAAATAACAAAAATTTAGAGGAAATACCTTTCGTAAAAAAGTTACAGGTAGTATCTAGGGGCAAAAAATAGCTGCAATTGTAAATAAATTAGGTAGTCGGTGTTTATTCGCTATTGATAAGTGGAAGTAAACCCGGATTTAATATTACAGCGTGCAATTACTCAAATAAATGGATCTTTTATGGTTGTCAAATGTGTTTTTCACGCAATTGCTGTGTGGAAATATTTGTCTTACTAGTTTTTGTTGAAGTTAGGGATAGATGATGATAAATCTATCTCAAATTATTTCAAAATTTGAAAGTCCCTCCTTACATTTATTTATTTGATACAGCAATTCATAACTGTATACACCTGTTTTTATTCTTGACAAGCAGTTAATAATATGCTCTGATTGCAAAAAAATATACATTTTGCATAAGTAGGAGAAATAAAAAAAGTTTCCTAAATACTACGTATAACTTAGTGAAGTTTAGTGATACTATTCTTTGCTACTGGTTAATAATTTCAAGATTAGAAAAAATAGGTTTTTTAATTAAAGCCTATACCGAATTAAAACTTTTGCTATTTATTGCACTGATGCCTTTCAATGACATTTTTATCATGGCTAAGGCGTAAAAGCCTCCTTTTGACAATTAGTTCCTTAAGCGTTGTTGCTTACGGAGTTATACCGACTGTTGCCCAAACTGGTCAAACAGTGATAAACAATACCGCTAGCGGTGGTGCAGATAATTTACCTGACGAGGAAAGAGTTGATTCAAATCAAGTAACAGTTCAAGCTTCTCAAGCAGCTTTGCAGTTAACCAAAACTGGCGATCGCGCAGCTGCGGAACCTGGGGATACAGTAATTTACACGTTGCGGGTAAAAAATCAGGACAATGCTCAAGCAACTGCTGAAAATATCAGCATTGAGGATACTTTACCCAGGGGATTGCGATTGGCTGCTAGATCCAACCAGTTGGAAGGTTCCATTGACGGCGAAACGGTGCAATTGACTATCAACAATGATCGAGAGTCTAGGGAAAACAGAAGGATAGAAATAAGCTCGGAAGTCGATTTGGCACCGGGACAAACTTTAATAGTTAATTATCCGGTGGAGGTAACTCCAGATGCCATACGTGGAAGCGGAATCAACTCAGCGATAGCACGAGCCGGAGAATTGACGAGTGATGTATCCAGGCACAGATTGCGGATTAGGCAAGGGATTCTATCCGATTGCGGTACTTTGATTGGAAGGGTGTTTGTTGATAAAAACTTTGATGGCGAACAGCAGCCAAACGAACCTGGAGTACCGAATGCGGTGATTTACATGGACGATGGAAACCGCATTGTCACCGATGCTAATGGTTTGTATTCGTTAGCGAATGTGATCTCTGGATATCGCTCTGCGGCACTGGATATGACTAGTTTACCAGGCTACTCCCTGGCTCCGAATAAATACTTTATTGAGACAAATAGCCCGTCACGTTTAGTGAAATTAGCGCCTGGAAGTATGGTGCGGGTGAATTTTGGCGTTACACCTGCGTTTTCGGAGGGTAAGAATGAATAATAAACAATCTCGCGTGCGATTCTGCAATGGCAACAACGATTATCGCAACCAAAAGCAATTTTTCCACACCATGTTACCTGCTCTACTGAAGCTTGGTAGCGCGGGTATTTTGCCAATAGTTATAGCAATTTTAGGGTTTTCTACTATTTGCTCTAGTACTGCTAAGGCTGCATCTTCAGACGATTTGGCTCAACCGTCTATAGGTTCTAGATTAAGAAATAGCAAAATTACAACAAAAGAGGTCAAAGCTCAAGAGCCTAAAACTTATTTACCCTCCGAAACCTTAACAGTTGAGACAGGAAAAGAGGTCAAAAGTCAAGAGTCGGAACAATATTTAATTTTCGATACTTCCTCTAAATGGCTGCCTAAAAATACAGGAAAACAGATAAAAGATCAAGACCCTCAAACAAATTCAATATCAGAGTCTTCTAATATTTCGCCGCCTTTAGAGGAGATAGTCGAACTAGCGGAAATCGGAGACAGTCCCGTTTCTCCAACCTCTCCGGCAACATCTGGTAATGACTCGTTATTTGACCAACAAGGGGGGTCTTTATTTGAGCGACAGCAGCAACCACAGCAGCAACAGAACGTTCCTCAAGATCGGCAAACTCAAGTAGATCCAGTTCCCCTCGAAGAGAATTCTACACCCTCAACACAAAGAAGTCGTAGCAAGATACAACTGGAAATTACCCCTGTAGGCGACCCCGTAGTACAAGCTGATGGACGTTCGACGATTCAGATCCGAGGGCAAATTATTAACTCGGAAGGGGAAGTGATTCCTCGCGATGTTGAGGTAACTCTGACAAGTAGCGCGGGTAAATTTATAGGTTCCGACCAAGATAAGGATGCGCCGGGATTCCAGGCACGTGCGATTAATGGGGAATTTATTGCCACTTTGCAGTCAGGATTAAAACCTCAAACCGTTCGCGTCCGGGCAGCAGTCCATAAAATTAAAAAGCCTGCATCTACCCTAAGACAGAGAGAGAGAGCAATTGATGGAGATGAAATATTAGAGAGCGGTAGAGACACAAGATTATTTAATAACGAACTTGTTTCTCAACCGATAGAAGCTTATACCCAAGTACAGTTCACCACTTACTTGCGTCCTTCTTTAGTTACGGGTATTGTCAATCTGCGTATTGGTGCTAGAGGTACTAATTTCTGGGGTAGTCGGAGGGAATTCCTCGATCCAGATGCCGATGATGGAACCGAATTCGATTTAGATTCTCAGATATTTGCAACGGGTAAAGTTGGTGAATGGTTGTTTACTGGTGCTTTCAACAGCGAACGACCAATTAACCAAGATTGTGAAGGTAGAAACCGTTTATTCGGGGGGATTCAGTTTTGCGAACAGCGGTATCCCGTGTACGGTGATAGCTCTACGGTGACTCCCACCACGCCTTCAACAGATAGTTTTTACGCTCGTTTTGAACGCAGTTCTAAGATCCCAGGTGCAGATCCCGACTATGTAATGTGGGGTGATTATAGAACCGAGGAATTTTCTCGCCCTTCTCAACTTTATGGTGGAACTGCTCGTCAACTGCACGGTTTTAAAGGTAACTACAGTTTGGGGCCTTTGCAGATAACTGGTTTATATGCCAATAACGTCGAAGGTTTCCAGCGAGATACTTTTGTACCTGTAGGTGTCAGCGGTAATTACTTTTTATCAAAGCGGCTGTTGGTTCCAGGAAGTGAAAGCGTTTATTTAGAAGCTGAAGAAATCAACCGTCCGGGTACTATTGTCAAGAGACAGCAACTATATCGCGGTCGAGATTATGACATCGATTACGACCGAGGCACGATTAGATTCTTAAGTCCAATATCGGCAACAGAACTTAATCCTTTTGGGACAACTCTGCAAAGACAAATTGTTGTCACCTATCAGCCAGAGTTTGGTGATGAATCCGATCTTTACGGTGCTAGGGCACAATTTAATATTTCTCAAAATTATGATAGTAAATCTTTTATTGCCGCTTCCTATTTAAGGGAAGACCAGGGAGATAGAGATTTTGAACTGTATGGAGCCGATTTTCTGCTGTCTTTCGGTCGTTTTGGTCGGATTCTTGGTGAATATGCCAGGTCGGAAAGCAATATTGCTGGTGGAGATGATTTAACAGGAAATGCTTATCGTATCGAAGCAATAGGTAATTTAAACGATCGCGTTAACTTAAACGCTTATTACCGTTCGGTGGAGGAGAATTTCAGCAACAACGCAACATTCAGTTTTTCTCCCGGACAAACCCGTTATGGTGCTGGGTTGCTAGGTAAGTTAACCGATACCACAACTTTGGGTGTATCCTACGATGTGGAAGAAAATTTCGGTCGAGCAAGTTCGGGTATAGTAAATTTCTTCGATTTATTCGATCCGCAACCTCAACCAGTTCCCGGCCAAATTTTGGACAACGAACTAAGAACTTTTCGAGCGGGTATTTTACAAAATTTTGGTTTTGCAGATGCCAGCGTTGAATATGTTAACCGTTCGCGAGAAGATGGACAACGTCCGGAATTTAATGGCGATGCGGAGCAAATTGTTTCTAAGTTAAAAGTTCCTTTAACTCAATCTTTGACCTTTCAAGCTCAAAATGAAGCAAATCTGAGCGGTTCCGACCCACTTTATCCCAATCGAACTACTTTAGGTTTGGATTGGCGGGCATTTGAAGGAGTTACTTTTAGATTAGCTCATCAATGGTACGACGATACCAGCTTGCTAGAAGGGAATTCCCTGACTACTTTAGATACTTTGGTTGATTACAGTTTAGCCAGAGATACTACCTTCAACGGACGTTATTCAGTACTATCTGGTTTTAACGGCTTGCAGGGACAAGGTGCATTAGGAGTCAACCACGGAATGCCGATCGCGCCGGGATTGCGGTTGAGTTTGGGTTATCAATACGTATTTAGAAATCTGTTTAATTCTACGGCCCGAGGAGAACAATTTGGTTTACCTTACGCTGTAGGACAAAACTCATCTGCCTTGGGATTATTTGCCGGTTCGGTGTACAGCGTCGGCTTGGATTATACCGACAATCCAGACTTTAAAGCCAGCGGTAGATTTGAATTCCGCGATGGTGAAGGCAGAGAAGGCAATACTACCTTTATTTCCGTCGGTGCAGCAGGTAAAATTTCACCAGCATTAACAGCATTGGCACGCTTTCAACAAGCGGGTGAAGCCAACGTATTTTTACCTTCCACCGTGGATAACTTTGCGGATGTGCAAGGAGTAAGATTTGAAGAATTAGGAGATACCGCTAATCTCAAAATTGGTTTAGCCTATCGCGATCCAACCAACGATAAATTTAACGGCTTGCTCAAATACGAATGGCGACAAAACTTTGACTCCATACCCGGAAGCCGCGACTTTGGAGGAAGTACCACAGCTACCGGACACGTATTTTCAGCAGAAGGTATCTATGCACCTTCTTGGCGATGGGAATTTTACGGTAAATATGCGCTGCGTAATGGTATCACTTATTTCGATGGCGATCGCTACGACGGAACGGTGAATTTAGCGCAAGCTAGAGCCAGCTATAAATTAGGATATCGCACCGATTTAGCAGTTGAAGGACGTTGGCTAGGTCAAGATTCCGACGTGAATTCGGGCTTTGACGAATTTGGAATTGCGGTAGAAGGCGGATATTACTTAACTCCAGATTTGCGTTTGGGAGTTGGTTACGCATTTGGTAGCGTAGACGACCGCGACTTTACCGGATATCGCTCCGAAGGTGGATTGTATCTGAATGTCAGCTTGAAGCTTAACGAATTGTTCGGCGGATTTGGATTGCAAAAACCAGTTCCAAAACAACAACAAGAATCGGAAGTTTCACCTTTGGTAAGAGACGGCAACGATTCTCAACAATCTCAGAAACCCAATAAATTAAGCGAACGTTTGAAGAAAAATCAATCTGACAAATTGGTTAATCGTTTAAAGGAACAGGGAACAGTGAGCAGTGAACAGTGAGCAGTGAACAGTAAACAGAAATAATTGTTAACTGATGACTGTTAACTGATAACTGATAATGTGGTGTCATAGGAGCAAGCAATGCCCAAAAAAAGGTCAAAAAGGTTAAAAAGGTCAAAGGTTAAAGGTCAAAGGTTAAAGGTGAATTTTTCGCTTTTACCGGCGATTCGTTGGCTTTTGACGTGGAAGAAAATCTTTTACGTTTTCCCAACTTCGATATTATTTCTTCCCACTGCTGTATTTGCACAAGATCCTTCTCCCACTCCCCCTATCTCCCCATCCCCTCCTCCTGTAAGGGTGGTAGTAAATAGCAATATAGATGGTGCGGTAACGGCGGATGCTCAATTAACTTTGCGTGAAGCCATTGAAGTTGTCAACGGAACTCTAACCCCCCAGCAACTTAGCAGTGCCGAACAAGCTCAAATTACTCCTGCAACTGGGGGAAGCAGTATTGAGTTTAATTTACCTGGCGGTGCGACAACTATCGAACTGCAAACGGTGTTACCTGATTTAGCAGCACCGGGGTTAACGGTTGACGGAAGTACCCAACCGGGATATGACCCCAACACCTCGGCAACGGCGGAAATTGCGATTCCCATTCCCTTGGTGACGATTAAACCCGCTACTGGAATAGATGTATTTCGCGGTTTAACGGTAGTTGCAGATAATATAACTATTCGCGGCTTGAATATGTACGGTTTCAACGCCGAACCCATCAAACAACAGTTGGGTAGCGCGTTGATTTACGACGGTAAAGCCGAACCTGCAACTTTGACAACTCCACCAGGAAATATTGTCATTGCTCACCGCAATCCACCTCCGGATATCAGCGAGCAGAAACCACCTGCAAGTAATTTTCCGTTTCGGGAACGAGACGTACCCCCGAAAAATACTGTGATTGAAAATAACTGGTTGGGAATAACTGAAAATGAAACAGTTCCCGATCGCCTTTCCGCTTTTGGTGTTTATGCCTTTAACAGCCAAGGAGCGACAATCCGTAAAAACCGCATTTCTTATCATGCCGGTAGTGCAATTATTACTTCGGTACGAGCGGAAAATACTCAGGTGGTGCAAAACATTATTGTCGGTAACGGTATCGACGGAATGCCAGATGCTTTGCGGTTTGAAGGTGTTGTAGATAATTCGCAGATTTTGGGTAACTTAATCTGTGCGAACGACGGCGCAGGCGTGTATTTATTTAAACCTCAAGGCAAGATATTAGTACAGAATAATAAAATTACCTATAACGGCAGAAGATTAAGAAGGGCGGCTGTTTTCGTCATGGGCAGCGACCATCAAGTAATTGGTAACGAAATTGACCATCAAGCCGGACCTGGAGTAGTAGTTACCGCATTTCCTCAAAATGATATTGGTAAAAGAGGTGTAGCAAAACGCAACGACATCCGTAACAATAAATTTGCGGCCTTAGAAGGATTGAGTATCGACCTCAACAGCCAGAGAAACCTGGGAGTAATCGACTTTCAGCGCGGAGATGGCCCAAACCCCAAACGTAACTCTGGGAACCGGCGTAAAGAAACCGGAAACGCGGCAATTAACGCTCCGGAATTTACCGAAAAAGCATTTTCACCAACTGGCAGTAGCGCCATTATTACGGGGAAAGCCGATGAAGGCAGCGAAATTACAATTTATCGCCTTTCCGACTACCAGCGAGGTCAAGAATCCATTTATCAACCCGGATACGGTGCTTTGAGCGAACCATTGACTATAGTTAGCGTCGGGGAAGACGGTGAATTTACTGCCCAAGTCGAAAACGTGCAGCCAGGGGATATGATCAGCGCGATCGCCACCGATCCAAAATACGGAACATCGGAGCCTGCGGTAGCGACAAAGATTGGTGCGATTGATACTCCACCCAACGTCAACGTTACGCCGAGAATAGAACCAATTAATCCGCCACAGTGCGTTTCCAGACCGGCACCACCACCGCCACCAGCACCACCAGCACCACCACCGGCACCACCAGTTACCCCACCCGAACCAATTCAGATTCAAGTACCGCGCAATATTCACTTTGCCTTAGATAAATCTTTCATTAGCGACGAAAGCGCCGAAGTACTAGACAAAGTAGCAGAAGTACTCAAACAATATCCTTTCATCGTCATAGAACTGCAAGGTCATACCGATCCCAGAGCCAGCGATGCTTACAACCAAGCATTGGGTAAACGACGGGCACTGTCTACGAGAAATTATCTGTTACGCAAGGGAATAGCACCAGAAAGGATGACCATCCGCTCCTTCGGTGAAAGTCAACGTAAAGTTCCCGGCGGTACCGACGTTGTAGACTACGCCAGAGATCGACGTACCGAAATCATCTTCAAAGATATCAGGGGTATAGACCTTGAAATCATCGACCAAGAGCAAGATTTACAAATTGAAGGAAGGTAAAAGTTGATTGTTAGTTGATATTTGATAGTTGATAGTTGCTAGTTGATAGTTGTTTATAAAAGTACGAGCTACTTGCCACTAACCCTTCGGGTATCTCCCTCCGGGAGACGCTGCGTTAGCGGAGCGATGCGATAGCATTAGGCCGCAGTCGCACTCACAGAGATTGCCTCCGGCTCACATGGGGGAGACCACGCCATTTGCTCATGGGGGAAACCCTCAAGACCGCAATGGCTCACCACTAACCACTAACCACTAACCACTAACAACTAACCACTAACCACTAACCACTAACAACTAACAACTAACAACTAACTAGATAT